>CAUJJV010000098.1 GCA_963205375.1 Pseudomonadota bacterium | reverse complement strand
GGTCGTCATAAACATTCAATGGGTTGAGAGAATCAGGCGCACGGGCAACTTGATACGGCTGGGGACATCACCGCGTGCTTCACCAGTGACCATGCTGACCAGTCTCTCCCGTTCAGCCGCGGTTGGCAAGCGCCAGTTCAGGCCCTCAGCACAACGTGGCCAGACCAGCCCGGTCTTGCGGTCCTTCACATAGCCACCAGACTCCGAGGGCGTGACGCCGGGTGCCGCCAAGGGCTCGTCAGCCCAGACGGGGCCACCCAAAGCGAACAGCAAGGCCAAGGTAGTGCAGGCTTGAAAAAGGGCAGGGGGGTCGGCTGGAACATTTCCACTCTGTGAAGGAAGTGGCCGATACTAACCCAGCCCTGTGCAGCCCCCTGCTACAAGGGAGCTAAACCAGGCCCAGGTCCCGGGCCACCAGTGCCGCTTCCGCCCGACTGCACACATTGAGCTTGCGGTAGATGTCTTTCACGTACCCCGAGACCGTATGCGGTGACAGCTCCAGCAGGCGGGCACACTCGGACTGTGTCAGGCCCTTGGCAATGATGCGCAGCACTTCGGTCTCACGCTCGGTCAACACCGGAACATCCGGCACCGCTGGCGGCTGGAAAAACGCCAGCATGCGTCGGGCAATGGCTGGGGAGATGGGCGGTGTTCCGCTGGCAATCCCCTGAAGGGCCAGCACGATCACCGCGATCGGCTGGTCCTTGAGCAGATAGCCGGTGGCACCGGCACGCAGGGCTGGAAACACATGCGCATCGTCGTTATAGATGCTGGTGACGACACACAGGCAGTGGGGCCGCGTCTTTTTGATTTCCTCAATGATGGACACACCCGATCCGTCAGGCAAACCCAGGTCAATCAGCGCCACGTCCGGAGCACACCCGCCCGCCAGCGTACGATGCGCCTCCTGCACACTGGAAGTGGTTTGAATCGTGATGCCCGGAAACGCGGCAACCAGTGCCTGACCCAGCCATTGCTGCGACTCGGGCAAGTCTTCCAGAATGAAACCGTGGCGAAAGTACATGGGCGACTGCGCTGCCTAACTGTTTTCCTTTATTTTGCCTGCAAAGGCCTTCAGAGCCTGGCCTGCCGCATCGGGCATCAGTTCCCAGTATTTGTCTGTCGACAGCGTTCCGGGATAGATCTTGATTTTTTCACCCATCATGGCCCGGACCATGTTGGGGTGCTTCACCTCTTCCACCGTACTGTCAATCGGTCCGGGGATCAGGTAGGGATCACCCAGAAACAGCTTGGCGTAGTCGCCGTTGTTTCCCACCGTCACGCGGGTCAGGCGGTTGCCCAGGCGCAGGCCCGGAACAATGCCCTGGCGGCTGTATCCACCGCCCCAGAAACTGCCAGAGGCCACCTGCACATGGGCCAGCGGCACGTACAAGCGGACATGCAGGGTTGCAGCGCCCAGCTCCTTTTGCACATCCTTGTCGTAGTAGGGCCAGTTGGTGGTGTACAGGCTGATCCGGCCTGTGAACGTCAGCGTGGGGTCCCCCACGTTGGAGCCGAAGGTGCCAGCACTGAGGTGGTCGATCTTGTCACCCAGCACCAGGGGTACGCCGGGTGGCGTGTAGAACACGCTGGTAATAGCGCCCGCACCGTTGGATTTTTGTGCTTCCGCCTCCTCCTTGCGTGGCGTGGCCGGCGCATTCGCCACATAAGCTTTATAGGATGTGCTGTTGGCCAACTGGTCGGCCGAAACCACGTCGAACCCAGCGCTTTGCAGATCGGTGAGGAAGCCCTGGTAGAGCTTGTCCGTGGTGCTTTGCATCCTGGCCGGGTCCAGCGCCCCCGTGATATCGAAACCACCGCCCTGCCCCACAAACTGCAGATTTCCCGTCCGGTTGCCGGGCCCTCCGCCCGTGGTGTAAGAGGTATCCCACACCTGGCTGGTCACGTACTGCACGGTGAAGGATGTCACCGCCACGCGCTTGACACCCTTGAGGGTGGAGGCGTCGACGATATCGATGACCGGGGTGCCGAAGTCGGCAGCAGTGGCCATTTGCACAACGGCCAGCGACGCTGCAACACAACAGGCACCTGCATACGATTGGAATCTGGACATGTCTCCTCCCCAAAAAAAGTAAACATATGACGTCGCCCACTGATTCTTGCGGACCCGAATCAGGGAACAACGCGGGTGTAAGTTTTGTTTCCGACTGCAATCCACAGATTCGTGCCAAACGCAATCGCGGACACAGGGTCGGAGCCAAAGTCCGTCTCCAAAGACCAGTTCAGACCGTCGTCGGTCGATTGCAGCAGAACCGCGCCAGACGGGCTATTGGCCGTGAGCCGGTACACCAGCAACCACAAGGTGCCGCCCTGTTTCTCCAACTTGGCGGCGCGCCAGGCACCACTGGTATAGGTAGCCGGCAGGGTGGCGGCTGCCCAGGCCTGACCGTCGCTACTGCTCAGAACGCGTGCGCCGCCAGCTGCGTCTGTGGTGGCGCCCACAGCCAGGTGGCGGTTGCCAGTCCAAAGTAGATCCACCGGCTTGAGGTCCAGCCCGGTAGCCACTGGGGACCAAGCCCCTCCCGCGTTGGAACGCAGCGCTGCACCACCGTCAGCCGAGAGGGTTAATGCGAGGCGCTGGGTGCCTGTATCGTCCACTGCCAGGATCTGGTGGTCTTGGTATCCGACCGGATAGGTTTCCAAAGTCCAGTTGGTGCCGCCATCGGTACTCGTGGCGATGCCCCCCTTGTCGCCCACCAGGGTCATCCGGCCCGACACCGAGATGAAGTCGCGCATTGAACTGGCGTACTGCGGGTCCCAGGAGATCAGTTTCTGCCCCGCCACCTTAGTGGTCCAGTTCGTGCCATCAGGTGACACGGCCACCGTCTGCACCGGGCTGCTGGTCGCGTCTTTTGACACGATATAAACGAACTGGCTGCCATCCCACTGCACCTGACCGCCCATGTAATTGAGGGACGCGTAGAGGTAGCTATCGTTCCAGGTTGCACCATCGGTGCTTTGCTTGACGTTGGCCGGCGACCAGACCTTGACGAAGCGCAAGCCGCTAGTGGCCACCGAGTAGCCCCCGGGCGATTCCTGCTGCGTCCAGGCACCGACTTGCGACAGGTCGACGGTGTACATACCCACGCTAATGGAATCAATCTTGACCAGGCCGGTGTTTGCTCCAGCCGGAACAGTGACTACGATTTGCGTGGCAGTGGAAGAAACCACGGTAGCAGCAACCTCGGTGCGGATCAGCGTACCAGCAACCAGGAATTCGTCATAGAACTTCACCTGCGGGCTGCTACTGAAGCCGCTACCGACGATTGTCAATGTGCTGCCCACCGTTCCGTGGTTCGGGTTGAGCCCGACCACCAATCCGCCACCGGAACTACCACCGGCCGAGCTGGTAGTGGCATTGCCCTCGGCCGATGCCGTGCCTGCGCTGACCACCGCGTTGGTTGGCACCACTTTGTAGTAATAAGCGGTCGATGCGCTCAGACCGGCATCACTGTAGGTGGTCGTTGTACTGCTGGCGATCTCCGAACCCGTAGTGGCGACACCTGCGCTGGTGGCGCGGTAGATTTTGTAGAGCGTTGCCGCTGGCACGGCATTCCAGCTCAGGTCGATTGTTGAACTGCTGACTGCAGTCGCGGTGAAGGTGCCTGGTGCACCCAGGAAAGGCGTGACGGGCAAGGCATTACCAGCCTGTGCGTCACTACGCAGTTGTTCGACCGTCTTACCCGCATTGGTCAAGGCGCTGGCCAAGGCATCCAGAATTTTGTCATCAGCATCCCCAATGCTGAACGCACCTGTGAGGGGATCAGCAATGCTACCGCCTGTGATGGAACTGAGTTGGGTGGCGACATAGGTCTTGGCGGCACCCAAAGCCCCCTCAACAGTTGTGCCATTGGCGGCGATGTAGCTTGCGAATGCGGCTGCAGGGTCAGCGCCCAAGGCCCGGGTCACGATCAGGTCCGTCACCGGAGTGATATTGACGCGGCCCACGGCCTGGGCGAAGCTGTGCAGTGTTACAGCTGGCGTCCCCCCACTTACCTGCAACATGCACGGAAGGGTGCGACCACCGAGCACCAGATTAAAGCTGCCATTGGCATCTGTGGTGCCGGTCAGCGGAGCACCGGTTGCACATTTGACGGTCACTGCCGCATTGGCAATCCCTGCCCCTGTGGCAGCCAGACCAGACAGCGAATTCGACGCACCGGCCGATACCGTGGCGCCCCCGCCGCCCCCACCGCAACCCGTCACCACGGCTGCGCAAAGCACGCCCGCGATGATTGAATAGATCTTGACGTTCCTGACCATGTGAAGACTCCTTGAGATGCGTGACAGCGTTCTCGAAATGGTAGGAACAGGCAGCCCTTTTGTGACCCCCGTGTTCGGGGGGTAGAGATCCGAAAAGTCTGGTTTAGGATGGCGTATGCGCAGACGTTGGCTATGGATGCTTGTGTTGGGTTGGTGCATGGCGCTGCCATGTGCCTGGGCGCAGTCCATCGAACTGCAGGACGCCTTATTCCTGCACAGTGACGCCACCTCGCCTCCCGACGGACCCGCGGGCTGGACACCACAAGGCCTGCCAGACCGCTGGCGCGACTCCCGCCCCAACACCGATGGCTCGGCCTGGTACCGGATGCAGTTTGAGCGCGATGCGTTGAATCGCGAATTGCAGGCCGTGCTTATCCCCCATGCCAGCGTGAATGCGGAGGTCTACCTCAATGGCGTGTTGCTGGGCACTGGCGGCAGTTTTGAGGAGCCCCTCTCCCGCACCTGGAACCGCCCCCGGATGTACCTCATTGCGCCGGAGGTATTGCATGCGGGCCGCAATGTG
>CAUJJV010000097.1 GCA_963205375.1 Pseudomonadota bacterium | reverse complement strand
TGCTCCAGGTCGTCGGCCAGACGTTCCAGCACCAGGCCCAGGTTGCCACTGTGTTCGCCGGCACCCACCACCGCGCAGTAGGTGACAGAAAACTCGCGCGGGTGCTGGGCCAGCGCCGTGGCAAAGGCGGTACCGCCGTTGACCTCGGAGCGCAGCGCCGACACCAGGCTGCGCTGGCGCTCGTCTTCGGCTTCGTCGGCCAGGGCGGTCAGGGCGCGCTCCAGTGGCAGGCCGGAGCTCACCAGCCCGGCGATCTGGCGCGTCCAGATCGCCAGCGCGGTGGAGCTGAACACGCGTTTGTTCCACAGGGTGGTGCTGCGGGTGCCGGATGCGCCGTCAGCGCCCGCATTACCGGCCATGACCGCTTCCACGGCCAGGGGCACCAGTGCCTGGGCCCGCAGCAGACCGCGGGCGGCACGGGCGCTGTCTGCGTCGATGATTCCCTTGCGGGTTTCGCCGTTGGCGCTCAGGGCTTCGAAGGAATACGCGGGCATGGGGCGATATTAGCGGGTGAAAGGACCAGCCCCCTGAATCGGCGCGGCATCTCGGGTTTTCCACCATGACAAACACCACACAAGCGCCTACCATGCATCAAAACGCACGACCGTGCTTTTTTGGACGGGAACGGTTCACACAACAGACCGGCACCGCGTCACCCAGCGACAACGCCCCTACCAACGAGGTCGCACTGCCTTCTCAGACCGATTCATTTCAACATTTGAGAGCCTTGAGGCTCCACTAGGAGACATTGTGAAAAAGATTCTGAAGAACTGGTTGGGGGCCTGCCTGCTGGCCCTGTCATTGCTTCCGGCATCCGGCATGGCGGCGGGTTATACCCAGACCACCTACCCCATCGTGCTGGTGCATGGCCTGTTTGGCTTTGACAACATCGGGCCGGTGGAATACTGGTACGGTATTCCGAGTGCCCTGCGCGCGGACGGTGCCAAGGTGTACACCGTACAGGTCTCGGCTGCCAATAGCACCGAAGTCCGTGGCGAGCAGCTGCTGACCCAGGTCAAGCAGATCCTGGCGGCCACCGGCGCCACCAAGGTCAACCTGATTGGCCATAGCCATGGCGGCCCCACCACCCGCTACGTGGCCTCGGTGCGCCCCGATCTGGTGGCGTCGGTCACCTCCATTGGCGGGGTGAACAAGGGCTCGGCTGTGGCAGACCTGATTCTGGGTGTGGCACCTCCCGGATCACTGACCAATGCGGTGGTGGTTTCGGTGACCAACGGTCTGGCGACCGTCATCAACTTCCTCTCCGGTGGTGGTGGCCTGACCCAGAATTCGCTGGCCGCTGCACAGTCCCTGAGCACGGCTGGCTCCGCCAAGTTCAATGCCGCACATCCCTACGGTGTGCCCACCACGGCCTGTGGTGAAGGCGCCTATACCGCGCGCGGCGTGTCGTACTTCTCGTGGAGTGGGGCCAAACCGTACACCAACATTCTGGACCCCATTGACCCCGCCATGGCCCTGACCGGGCTGGCCTTTGGTGGCGCCAAGAACGACGGTCTGGTGGCCAGCTGCTCGACCCACCTGGGCCGTGTGATCCGCGACGACTATGCGCTGAACCACCTCGACGAAGTGAACCAGACGGTCGGCCTGGTCAACCTGTTTGAAACCAACCCGGTGACGCTGTTCCGCCAGCACGCCAACCGTCTGAAAAACCTGGGTCTGTGAGCCCCATGCGCCTGCGCCCCACATCCCTGGGTCTGGGGCTGGTGGTTGCGGTGGCATGTCTGGTCGCATGGCAAAGCTATGCGCCCCAGGATGCCACCCCCACGAGCGCTGCACTGCCCGCCGCAGGCAGCGCGCAGGCTCCTTTTGTCCGCTCCATGCAGGACACCCTGCCCGACGGCAATCTGCAAGCCATCCTGAATGGCACCGTGAACGGACATTTCACCCCGCAGGTCTACGCAGAGCTGCGCCGGCTGTTTGACTACTACCTGAGCGCCGTGGGCGAGCAAAGTATTCCAGCCATCACGCAGCAGATCCGCGATGAATTACAGCGGCGCCTGCCGCCCCCCCAGGCGCAGAAGGCACAGCGTCTGCTGGACCTGTATATCGCTTTCAAGCGCGAGCTGGTGGACCTGGAAAGCAAGCCCGCACTGGCAGGCAGCGGCGTGCAGGCCATCCGCAACCGCCAATGGGCCATGCAGGAGCTGCGCGGACGCTATTTCAGCCAGGAAGAATCGCAGGGCATGTTCGGTTTTGAAGATGCCTACGACACCGACGCGATTGCGCGCCTCGAAATCAGCCAGAACCCGGCTTTGAACGCAGCCCAGAAGCAACAGAAGCTGGCCGCACTGGACGCCGCCATGCCCTCCGTTCTGCGCAACGAACGCGACGCGAGCAGTGCCGTGTGGCGTGCCGACCAGCAGGCCCAGGAGATGCGCGCCAAAGGCGCCAGCGAAGACGATATCTACCGCATGCGTGCCAAAGAATTTGATGCACAGGCCGCGGCCCGGCTGGCCGAGGTCGACCGCGAGGAAGCGGACTGGAAAAACCGCATCGCGCGTTACCGCGAAGAGCGCACCAGACTACTCGCCGCCCAGGCCAATGCGTCCGAGTCGGAGCGCCAGTCGGCGCTGGCGCAGCTCCAGCAAAACCTGTTCAGCGAAGCAGAACGTCCGCGTCTGGTGGCTTACGAATAGCTGCGGGCCAGGCGCTTGCCGTGGGGCATGGTGGACAG
>CAUJJV010000096.1 GCA_963205375.1 Pseudomonadota bacterium | reverse complement strand
GGCAGCGACGACTACCGCCTGGTCAAAACCATGCTGTACAGCCGCCCGGACCTGATGCACAAGATGCTGGCGGTGAATGCCGATGCCGTGGCCGCTTACCTGAACGCGCAGATTGATGCCGGCGCCCAGGCAGTGATGATTTTTGACAGCTGGGGCGGCGTGCTGGCCGACGGTGCGTTCCAGAGTTTCAGCCTGGCCTACACCGCGCGCGTGCTCGCGCAGCTCAAGCGCCATGGCACGGACGGCAAGATCGTGCCGCGCATTGTGTTCACCAAGGGCGGCGGACTGTGGTTGCAGGATATGAAGGCGCTGAACTGCGAAGTGCTGGGCCTGGACTGGACCGTGAATCTGGCCAGCGCGCGCGCTTTGGTGGGCGGAACTGAGAACGGCCCTGGCAAGGCTTTGCAAGGCAATATCGACCCCAACGTCCTGTTTGCGCCACCGGCTGCTATTGCATTGGAAGTGGCCAAGGTACTCGACAGCTTCGGCAAACCCTACCAGGGCACAGGAACCGGCCCCACGCACATCTTCAATCTGGGCCACGGCATCAGTCAATACACCCCACCGGAGAACGTGGCGGCGCTGGTCGAAGCCGTGCACAGCCATTCGCGCAAATTGCGCGCGTAATCCCATAGCATCTTTTTTAGCGGTTTTTTGATTGCTGCACTGCACTTATGCACAAAAAAGTGCTAGCGGGGGCAAACTGCTATAAGTTTCGAAGCGCAACCGCTACAAACTCGATAGCGCACGTAAGTTGTTGATTCATAAGGAATTTAAACTTTGCTTTTTTTCTGGGCATTCCAGCCGAAGCCTTGATTTTCAAGGCTTCGGAAGGACTCAGGGCAAGATATAAACAAAGTTATCCACAGAAACACTGAACTAAGAACAAAGTCTTTACAAATCAAGCACTTAGCCTTTGTTTCTCCTAAATACATCAACAAGCCACCCCAAGTGAACCCTACGCGCACGTCAACCCCATGACCCATTGGCTGAGCGTGCTTGTCCACACCCCCGCGCATGCTGCGCTGGGGCCAGTGCTGACCTACCAGAGTGCGCAGGCGCTGCAGCCCGGCACCCTGGTACGCGTGCCGCTGGGCTCGCGCGAAACCCTGGGTGTGGTGTGGAACAGCGACACCACCGAGGCCACAGGCGAGTTTGACCCTGAAAAAGTCCGCGCCATTGCCGGCGCGCTGGAAGGCATTGCCCCGCTGAGCGCCTCCTGGCAACAACTGGTGGGTTTTGCCGCCCACTATTACCAGCGCTCGGTGGGCGAGGTGGCTCTGGCGGCGCTGCCCCCGCAATTGCGCGAACTCTCGCCCGAGCAGATGCAGCGGCGCCTCAAACGCGCCAAGCCCGTTGAGCAGGCCACTGGCGAGCCGCTGGCTGGTGTGCCCGCACTGACCCCTGAACAAGCCGCCGTGGTGGCGCAGATCGAGCGCGGCAACGGCCCGTTTCTGCTGTTTGGGGCCACCGGCAGTGGCAAAACCGAGGTGTATCTGCACTGTGTGCAGACCCTGCTGGCGGCCGACCCCGACGCGCAGGCACTGGTGATGGTGCCCGAGATCAACCTCACGCCCCAGCTGGAAGAGCGCTTCAAGGCCCGCTTTGCGGCGCAGTACGGTGAACAGGCCGTGGTCTCGCTGCACAGCGGCATGACCAACCCGCAGCGGCTCAAAAGCTGGCTGGCCGCCCACGGCGGGGGCGCGCGCATCGTGCTGGGCACACGCATGGCCGTGTTTGCCAGCCTGCCCAAACTGCGCCTGATCGTGGTCGACGAAGAACACGACCCCAGCTACAAAAGCAGCGAGGGCGCACGCTACTCGGCCCGCGACCTGGCGGTGTACCGCGGCCGGCTCGAGGGCGCCAAGGTGCTGCTGGGATCGGCCACCCCCTCGCTGGAGAGCTGGCACCTGAGCCGCCCCGCGGCACTGGGAGGGCGCTACCTGCGCCTGCTGATGCCCAGCCGCGTTGGCGCCAGTGGCGTACCGTCCCAACCCGCTGACGCGGCAGCAACAACCCAGCAAGCCATGCGCGCCCAATCCGGGACACCCACCGGCCTGCCGCTGGTGCGCCGGGTGGACATGAACCACCAGCCCCGCAATGCGGTGTTTTCGCTGCCGCTGATCGCGGCCATCAAGGAGCGCGTGGCGCGCGGCGAGCAGTGCATGGTCTTTCTGAACCGGCGCGGCTATGCACCGGTATTGCACTGCGCGGACTGTGGCTGGAAGAGCGAATGCCCGCACTGCAGTGCGTTCCGCGTGTTCCACAAGATTGACCGCACGCTGCGCTGCCACCACTGCGGTTTTACCGAACGGGTACCACGCGCCTGCCCCAGCTGTGGCAACCCCGACATCACGCCCATCGGCCGGGGCACGGAGCAGCTCGAAGAACACCTGGCCGAGTTGCTGGGTGACCACGTGCGCATTGCCCGCATTGATGCCGATTCCACCCGCCTCAAAGGTGCTCTGGAAGAGCAACTGGCCGCCGTACATGCGGGCGACGTAGATGTGCTGGTGGGCACGCAGATGATTGCCAAGGGCCACGACTTTCGCCGCATCACGCTGGTGGCCGCGGTCAATCCGGACGGCGCGCTGTTCTCCAGCGACTTCCGGGCGCCGGAGCGCCTGTTCAGCCTGCTGATGCAGGCTGCGGGCCGCTCGGGACGTGACGCAGCACTGGGCGCACAGGCCGAGGTGTGGATCCAGACTTTCCAGCCCGCACACCCGCTGTACGCCGCACTCAAGGCCCACGATTACCCCGCCTTTGCAGCACAACAACTCAAGGAGCGCGAGCAGGCCGCGCTGCCTCCCTTCAGCGCCCAGGCGCTGGTGCGCGCAGACGCCCGCACCCAGGAGGCTGCGCAGGCCTTCCTGAACCTGGCACGCAACGGCGCACTCACCGACATGGCGCAGTGGGAGGGCTGGAGCGAGGTGCTGGAGCAGATCACGCTGTACCCGGCGGTGCCCATGACCATCCAGCGCATCGCCAACATCGAGCGTGCGCAGATGCTCATCGAGAGTCCCTCGCGCAGCGCACTACAGCAGTTTCTGACCGGCTGGCACAGCGTATTGCACACCGTGCGCCCACAACCCGAATGCAAAGGCCTGATACGCTGGGCTATTGATGTAGACCCCCTTGCCATATGACCGATCGTTTTTCCCGTGCCTTTCCGTTTCTGTTTGTCGTGCTGTGGTCCACCGGCTTTATCGGCGCCCGGCTGGGACTGCCGCACATTGAGCCGCTGACCTTTCTGCTGATTCGCTACCTGGTGGTCATCGGCTGCATGGTGGTGCTGGCGTTGGCGTTTCGCGCGCCCTGGCCGCAGACACCCAGCGCCTGGCTGCATATCGGCATCGCGGGCCTCTTGATGCACGGCGTGTACCTGGGCGGTGTGTTCATCGCCATCTCCAAGGGGCTGCCCGCGGGTGTGGCCAGCCTGGTGGTGGGTGTGCAGCCATTGCTGACCGCCGTGGGCGCAGGATGGCTGCTGGGCGAAACAGTGCTCAAGCGCCAGTGGCTGGGTCTGCTGCTGGGCCTGGCCGGCGTGGCGCTGGTGGTGTTCAACAAGATTGGCGGCACCTTTGGCCTCGCCGCACTGGTGCCGGCCGTCGCCGCGCTGATCGGTATCACCGCCGGCACGCTGTACCAGAAACGCTTTTGCCCGTCGTTTGACTGGCGCACCGGCTCGGTGGCGCAGTTTGTGCCTACCGCTGTCGTGACCGGACTGCTGGCCTGGTGCTTCGAGACCGGCACGATCGACTGGACCGGTGAACTTGTCTTTGCCCTGGGCTGGCTGGTGCTGGTGCTCTCGCTGGGTGCGGTGAGCTTGCTGAACTGGCTGATCCGCAACAGCAACGCGGTCAACATCGCCAGCCTGTTCTACCTGGTGCCGCCGTGCACCGCCGTGTTTGCCTGGCTGCTGTTTGGCGAAACCTTTACGGGCCTCGCGCTCTTGGGCATGGTGCTCACGGTGTGGGGGGTGTATCTGGCGCGGAAGTAATATGCGCTATGGATGCATCGACCGTGATATGACGACCCCACACACCATTCTGATTGTTGCCGAAGCAGCGGACACGTTGTCCCTGATGCAGGAGACCTTCAAGGAGTCCTGCCTGGTCCAGGTCGCATCCAGCGACCAGCAGGCGCTGGAAATGGCCAGCACCAACCCCGTGCCGGCCCTCATCTTCCTGCAGGCTGATATGCCAGGAATGGACGGCTTTGCGCTTATCCAGCAGCTCAGGAGCGAACCTGGTACTGCGGCGATTCCGGTCCTTGCCATTTCCGCCGCCGACGCCTTTCTCAAGGACCAGGACGATTTTCTGGAGCAGGAAGTGGCCAGGCGCACGCGCGATATCCTGGCTGTCCAGGATGCCACCATCCTGGCCATGGCGGCATTGGCCGAGATCCGGGACGCCGATACGGGAAACCACACGCTGCGCATTCAGCACTACGTCCGGGCACTGGCCAGAAAACTCTCCAGGCATCCGCGCTTCGCCAGCGGACTGACCCCGCAGAACATTACCCTCCTGTTCAAGTCAACTCCCCTGCACGACATTGGCAAAGTGGGAATACCGGATCGCATTCTTCTCAAACCGGGCAAGCTGACACCCGAGGAATTCGAGATCATGAAGACGCACACCACGGTGGGGCGTCAGGTAATTGACAAGGCGGAGCAGGCACTGCAGCAGTCCGTCCCGCTCTTTGCCTATGCCAAGGAAATCGCCTACTCGCACCATGAAAAATGGGATGGCACAGGCTACCCGGAGAGACTGGCGGGCGAGCAAATCCCCCTGTCTGCGCGGTTAATGGCATTGGCCGATGTGTACGATGCGCTGATCAGCAGGCGCGTCTACAAGGAACCCACGGGACACGAACAGGCGGTGGAAATCATCCGGCAGACCACAGGACGTCATTTTGATCCCGATGTTGTCGACGCCTTTCTTGAAATCCAGGACACATTCAAGACCATCGCCATCGCGTACTCCGACGAGAAGTCAGACCTTCAGAAGAAGGCCGACTACATCGCCATGGTGAATTCCCTGCAGCCGGACTGAGCGGCTAGTTCCTGGCCCCGGGATCCAGCGGCAGATGCGCACGCACGGTGCGTTCATCCACCTCATGGGCCTGCACATCCACCACATCGGCTGGCGGTGCGCCACCACCTGCAGCCCCACCCTGGGGTGACCAGGGTCCCTGGCGAAATTGCCGGGAAGCCTGGCGAAAACGGGTGAAGGTGGTGAACATGGCCGGCTTGCGGCCAGTGAGCAGGGACCACAGTGCGGTCAGCAACACGGCCACCAGAACCGCCGTCAGCAGGCTCAACGCGAATACGCCGGCAGCCAGAAGCAGCACCAGCCGCAGCACGCTGCGCATCACCTGGCCCACGAAATCAAATAAGAATTGCATGCGCACATTGTGCACACGGCGCTTGGCCCCAGAAAAGTCGCGTCTACTTTCCGGTCATCAGCGCCACGGCGCCCGAGAAGGTGAAGAAGGCCGCGGCCGTCGACACCAGAATGATGCGGGCAATGCGGCCGTTGTCCGCGCCAAAGCGCTCGGCCAGCAGCGACACATTGCTGGCACTGGGCAGTGCCGCCAGCAGCACCAGCACCATGAGTGCGAACTTGTCGATCTGCACGCCCAGGCTCATAGCGGCGGCGCCCACCAGCAGCACCAGCAACGGGTGCAGGAAGAGCTTGATCAGTGCCACGGGCACGTATTCCTGCCAGTGCACCTCATGCGATTTGTCATCCCGCGCCATGATCTGGGAACGGGCCAGCACGGCGCCAATGGTGAACAGCGCCACGGGTGAAGCCGCATCCGCCAGCATTCCCACGGTAGTGGCCACTGGCTTCGGTAGCTCGATCTGCATGGCCGAGACCAGCCCGCCCAGCATGATGGACCATGGCATGGGGTTGGCCGCCACGCCCTTGAGCGCATTTTTGGCTGCCTGCCCGGCCGACACGCCCCCGGTTTCGCCCAGGCGTGACAGGGCAATGCATAGCGAAGAGGTCACCACCATGTCCACCAGAATGGTCACGATGGCTGGGCCAGCTGCCTTGGCCCCCAGCAGGGCCACCAGCAGCGGCACGCCCATGAAGCCGGTATTGGGAAAAGCGCCCACCAGTGCGCCAAAGGCGGCATCGTTCCAGCCGATGCGTCCATGCAGGGTGACCGCCACCACAAATGCCACCATGATCAGCGCACACAGCAGGTAGGTAAGTGCCACGCTGGCGTCGAGCAACTGCGCAATGGGCGTGGATGCGCCAAAGCGGTACAGCATGCACGGCAGGGCAAAGAACAGCACAAAGCCGTTCAACCCCGGAATGGCGGCCAGTGGCAGCATGCCCCGGCGTGCAGCCAGATAGCCGCACAGGACCAGCGCGAAAAAGGGAAAGGTGACGTAAAGAATTTGCAGCACCCGCACATTGTCGGGGCATTTACAGGGCCGTTACACCTACCCGGTAAGATGGCGCGCTTGTCTGTTTCCTTGTCTGCATGTCTTCCTCCCCCTCTTCCCCCGCGTCCGTCACCCATGGCCTGAACCTGGCCCAGCAGGAAGCCGTGAATTACCTGCACGGCCCCTGCCTCGTGCTGGCCGGGGCAGGCTCGGGCAAGACACGGGTGATTACGCACAAGATCGCCCGCCTGATCCAGAGCGGCATGCCAGCGAACCGCATTGCAGCCATCACCTTTACCAACAAGGCGGCTGCAGAAATGCGCGAGCGGGCCAAGGGTCTGATCGGCAAGGCTGCCAAGGACGTGCAGATCTGCACCTTCCACGCGCTGGGCGTGCGCATGCTGCGCCAGGACGGCAGCGTGCTGGGACTCAAACCCGCTTTCTCCATTCTGGACACCGACGATGTCACCAGCATCCTCAAGGACGCTGGCGGCACCGTGGACGCCGCCACCGCGCGGCAGTGGCAATGGACCATCAGCGGATGGAAAAGCGCCGGCCTGAGTTCGGCGCAGGCCCTGGCGCTGGCTGCGGACGACAACGAACGCATCATCGCCACCGTCATGGGCCGCTACGAAGAGCGGCTGACCGCCTACCAGAGCGTGGACTTTGACGACCTGATCAGCCTGCCACTCAAGTTGCTACAAAATCATGATCAGGTCAGGCAGAAGTGGCAAGGGCTGATGGGCCATATTCTTGTAGACGAGTACCAGGACACCAATGCCACGCAGTACGAAATGCTCAAGCTGCTGGCCGGTGGCAATCCGGCCAGCAGCGCGCGATTTACGGCGGTGGGCGATGACGACCAATCCATCTACGGCTGGCGCGGTGCCACGCTGGACAACCTGAAAAAACTGCCCATCGATTTCCCAACGCTCAAGCTGGTCAAGCTGGAGCAAAACTACCGCTCTACCAGCGCCATCCTGCGCGCGGCCAACAATGTGATCGGCCCCAACCCCAAGCTGTTCCCCAAGACACTATTCAGTGAACTGGGCGAAGGCGAACCAGTGCGCGTGGTCGATGCCGACAACGAGGAGCATGAAGCCGAGCGCGCCGTGGCCCGCATCCAGAGCCTGCGCGCTGAAGGCACGCTGGCGCAGACCGGAGCGCAACACAAGGAGTTCCGCGATTTCGCGATCCTGTACCGCGCCAACCACCAGGCTAAACCATTCGAGAAGGCGCTGCGCAAGGCCAATATTCCCTACAAAGTGTCCGGTGGTCAGAGCTTTTTTGACCGGGCCGAGATCCGCGACCTGTGCGCCTGGTTCCGCCTGTGGGCCAATAACGACGACGACCCGGCGTTCCTGCGCGCCGTGACCACGCCCAAGCGCGGCATCGGCCACACCACGCTCGGCACGCTGGGCGTGTACGCCAGCCAGTACAAGCTCAGCCTGTTTGAGGCGCTGTTTTCGTCATCGCTGGGCGCAGCGCTCAGTACCAAGGCGCTGGGCAGCCTGCATGAGTTTGGCCGCTATGTGAACGACCTGGAATTCCGCGCCCGCCACACCGAAGGGGCGGACAACGCCACGGCCTTCCTGCGCGAGTGGCTCAAGGAAATTGATTACGAGAAACACCTGTACGACGGCGAGGAAAGCGAGAAGGTCGCCTCCGCCAAGTGGACCAATGTGCTGGAGTTCTGCGACTGGATGGCAGCACGCTGTGGCGGCCAGATAGAAGACGTGGCGGGCGTGACCGAGCGTGAAGTGAAGAGCCTGCTGGAGGTGTCCCAGACCATTGCGCTGCTGTCCACCATCAGCGAACGCGAAAAGGACCAGAACGTGGTGACCCTCTCGACCCTGCATGCGTCCAAGGGGCTGGAGTGGCCGCACGTGCTGCTGGTGGGCGTGACCGAAGGCATGCTGCCTTTCAAGATGGGCGACGGCGCCGATTCGCTGGGCGGATC
>CAUJJV010000095.1 GCA_963205375.1 Pseudomonadota bacterium | reverse complement strand
CCGAAGACTATGTGCCGCTGTTGCCCTGGATGGGGGTGATGTGGTGGGGCATGGCGGCAGCGCAACTGGCGCTGGCACGTGGCTGGCTGCTCCCCGCGCAGCGGCGGAGCGTGGGGGCACGCATGGGCTTGGCGTTCGTGGGACGCTGGAGCCTGTCCTGGTACATGGTGCACCAGCCGCTGCTGATGGGCCTTTTGACGCTGTGGCGTGCCTTGTAAGTAAAGAGATGAGCGCGTTTTTTCACAACGTGGTACATTCGGGGATCGCTTTTGGCGACTGACCGCGTCCATGCATTGCTGCAACGACGCAAACGCTCCCGGCAGAGGAGCGATCAGTCCGGCCCTTCAATTGCGTTCACGCTATCCATCTCACGGCATAGCTGCTTTTTCCCTCTGTTGACGATGCCCCTGCCGGGCGCGTGCCTTGTACCGGTCCTGTGTGGACTGGCAAACGGGTTGACAGGACGGGACCCTCGGCATGAGGGCATGCCAGTGTTTGCTTTCGGTTTTTAATGATTTTTACTACAACTACAAACGAGATTCCTGTCACTATGGGCAAGTACCGCATCGCGGCCTGTCCTGAAAAGTTGCCGTGCGGCCAATATGCCGCACAGGTATCGATTGCCAGCGGACGCGGTAGCGCGTCCACCGACCGCGTGATGCGTTTTCACGACGAATTTGCCACGCACGATGCCGCATCGCGGTTTTCCATCGCGCAAGGCATAGACTGGGTACGTGCCACCACGCGCCCCCACTGATTCACTTAGAGGACCACACCATGGCCAAAGAAGAACTGATCGAAATGATGGGCGTTGTTAACGAAGTGCTGCCCGATACCCGTTTCCGCGTCACGCTGGAAAACGGGCACCAGCTCATCGCCTACTCCGCCGGCAAAATGCGCAAGAACCACATCCGCATCCTGGCGGGTGACCGGGTGTCGCTGGAGTTGTCGCCTTACGACCTGAGCAAGGGCCGTATCAACTTCCGCCACATCGAAGGCCGCGGTCCCATGACACCGCGCCGCACGAACTAAGCCGGTACCTGCGTCCTCGCGGATGTCCGGACCACCCGAATGGGGGATGGACAATCGCACCATTGCGTATTAACGTCAAAACCGGGACGCGCAGTACAAATACAGCAGTTTGAGGTCAGGGTATGTTCAAGTTTTCACGGGCATCGAAAGCCAAACCGGATTCGCAGTTTGCCGAGACCACCATGGTCACGGCAGGTGGATCCACGGTGGCTGCGGGCGGTTTCCAGCGGGACTTGATCTATGTGTCTTTCAAGGACACCCTGCGCGTCTATGGCGTACCGTTCGAATGGCTGGATTGCCTGGTCATCACTTACCCGGACCGTGAAGGCAACGAACGCGTCCAGATCCAGCTGGTGATGCGCAAGTGGAGCGGGCACCTGATGCGCTACGCCATGGCCCTGGAGCACCAGCTGGTGCAATGCCTGGACCGCTACGAACCGCATGTGGACCACTCGGAATACGAGTGGGTCTGGCGATACGGTGACGATTGCGATTGCCCGTTCCCCGACCTGCCTGCCCCCGCCGAATGGGCCCAGAAAAAAGTAGCAAACAACGTGCGCGGGACGGTAGCGCCTGCACAGCCCAAACCCATGCCCCCGGTTGCCGCCAAAGCCCCGCCTCCTGCGGACGACAAGGACTTTGACCTGCGCGACATCTTCTCCGACCTGAAACCTGAAGACCTGCGCAAGCGCTGAAATTGCTACCAATTTCGTAGCTTATCACGCTTGCCCGACGCGGGCTACAGCCCAAAATGATGACTATTTGAGCCAATCGGGGTTGACACGGGCGCCGAGGTGAAAGAATGACAGGAGTCAATTTTTACCGGCACCACCATGAAACACGTTGTCAGCATCAGCCTGGGCACGAGCAGCCAGGATTTTGAATTCACCACGGAATTTCTCGGCGAGAAGCTGCATGTGCGGCGCATCGGCACCAATGGCAATACCGCGGAAGCCGTCAAACTGATCAAGCAGTGGGACAAGAAGGCCGCAGCCATCGGCATTGGCGTTCTTAAAGACCACTACAAGGTGGGTTCGCGCCGCTTCATCGAGAAAGACAGCGCGCGCCTCAAGGCGGTGGCCACCCGTGTACCCGTGACCACGGGCGGCCGGCTCGGCGATATCTTCCAGGAGTGGGCCGTGCGCCATACACAGACCCAGCTGGGCAGCTACTTCAACAATGCGCGCACCCTGTTCTTCTCGGGCCTGACTGACTACAAGCTGGCGCTGGCGTTGTCGGAGTACACCAGCAACCTGCAGTTCGCCGACCCGGTGCTGCAGATGGGTGTGCCCAAGCTGCTGAACAGTCTGGACGCGCTGCACCTGTACTCCAACGGCGCGCACTATGTCAAAGACTGGACCCTGCCCTCGGCCATTGCCACCGGGCCCGTCAAGGAGTGGACGCGCTTCGTACTGCGCAAGGCCCTGCAGAAGGCCACCGTGGTGGTGGCGCCGGTGCATGAGCTGGATGACTTCGGCATCGAGGAGCTGGCTGGCAAGACCCTGATCACCGCAACCGTCAACGACGAGCGCATGGCACAGTTGCGCGACAAGGGCGTGAGCATGGTGATCGACGGTTCACCCACCATGAACGGCCATGTGCTGGGCGCCAACCTGCTCGACGCCATGATTCTGGCGGCCACCGGCAAGGCACCGCAGGATATCCAGGAGGACGACTACCTGGAAATCATCACCGGCCTGGACTCCGAGCCGCGCATCGTCTACCCCAACGGCTTCAAGCGCGTGAACCGCTTTGCGTTCGTGATCCACCCGCTGTCGCAGGAGTATTTCAAGAAGGTCAAACCGATTGAGCTGCTGTCGCAGGTGTCGCCACCGGTGCTGATGAACTCGATCGAAAAGATCATGGCCTACGCGCCACCGTTTGTGTACACCCGCGTCACCGGTATCCAGTCCCCCACGGGCGTGGAGGCCGAGGGCTGGCTGATCTCGGTCGGAGGCACACCCCGGGAAATCATGCGCCACGACCCGGAGTTCACCTACCGCCGCCTGCTCGACGCCGCTAACATGGCCCGGCGGCTGGGCGCGCAGATCATGGGGCTGGGTGCCTTTACCAAGGTGGTGGGCGACGCCGGCCTCACGGTGGCCAAGCGCGCGCCGCTGCCCATTACCACCGGCAACAGCTACAGCGCCTCGGGCGCTTTGTGGGCCGCGCACGATGCACTGTTGCGCATGCGCCTGCTGCCGCTCCCGAAGGGCAAGGAGCGCGTCAAGTTCAAGGCCATGATCGTGGGCGCGACCGGTGCCATTGGCTCGGTGTGCGCACGCCTGATGGCGCGCGCCGCGGAAGAGGTGTACATGGTGTCGCCCGAGTCGGCCAAGCTGCTGGCACTCAAGGAGTCCATCCTCAAAGACTCGCCCGATGCGAAGATTTTTCTTTCATCGTCGGCCGACAAGTGCATTGCCGATATGGACATGGTCGTCACCGCCACCTCGGGCGCGGGCAAGAAGGTGCTTGACATCATGAAGGTCAAGCCGGGTTGTGTGATTACCGATGTGGCCCGCCCATTGGATTTGCCCGCTTCCGAGGTGGCCAAGCGCCCCGACGTGCTGGTGATTGAATCGGGCGAAATCCAGCTGCCCGGCGATGTGCAGATGAAGAACATCGGCCTGCCCAAAGGCCTGGCCTACGCCTGCCTGGCTGAGACCATTGTGCTGGCGCTGGAAGGCCGTTTCGAGAACTTCACCGTGGGCCGCGCCATCGAGTGGGAGAAGGTGCGCGAGATCTACCAGCTCGGCCTCAAACACGGCATGAAGCTCGCCGCCATCTCGGGCGTCAATGGCCCGTTCAGCGATGCCGATATCGAGCGCGTGCGCGAACTGGCGCTGATTGCACGCGCTGCCCAAAAGCCCGTCAAAGCCCCTGCAAAGACCGCAGGCAGGGTACGCAAACCGGTGGCAAAGAAAATCACAACGCTATCAAAATAATAGCTGATTGTGCATATTCCACGAGGGCTAGAGCCAGTTTTCGCCAAATATTTGTCGGCTCTCAGTAAGGTTGACCCAGGTTCAGCCGTGACTGGAAGCCATGCGTGGTGGTCAGTACCAGCGGGCGTGCCTGGTCCAGGCCCAGTAGCCGCAGCGTGGTCGCCATGGGGTGGGTGGAGGTGCCCACCGCCAGGCGCACGCCCGAGCCGGCATAGGCGCGCGTTTTGCCACGTACGTTGACCTTGGTGCGCAGCTTCTGCCCATCCAGCGCCGAGTAGAGCAGCAGGCTTAGCGTGGGCGCTGGCAGGCTGGCGCCCAGGTTGCCTTTGAGCGCAGTGATTGACAGGCCACGATCGCCAGGGTCGCGCACGGCCACATTCACCGCCTTGGGTGACAGCGCGAATGGAATGTCGGTCACAAACTTGGGGTAGCCCCAGATCTCGCGCCCGGCGGCGCAGGCCGCTGGTGTGGTGACAGGAAGGTGCACCACGTGAAAGCCCAGCTCGCGCTGCGGGCTCTCCACGTCCTGCAGCACCTGCAACCAGCGGGTGCGGTGCTTGCTGCTCTGCGGCAATACCGGGATCGCAACGCCCGCCTCGTTGTACAGCCCGATCGAGGTGTTCAGGTATTCAAAGAACGCCAGCCCCACGATGGCGCGGTCACCCCACACCATGGCCGGACGCAGGCCGGTGCCGGCCAGACGCGCCTGCACTGCGGCCAGCGGGCACCAGAAGAAGGCCTGCACACAGCGCGCATCAAAGTACAGGATGGGGAAGTCCGTCGCGCCCTCGCTGGTGGTGCGGCTGACCAGGGGAACCTGGAAGAAGGGATCGTTCTGGGGGGATGGCATGGTGTTGTCTCCTGTGGTTTTTGTGGTCTATGCCGGGGGAATGCGGGCCAGCACTTCTTCCTGCTGGTCTTCGATCAGGGCCAGACGGTTGATCTGGTTGGTGCCTTCAAAGATCTGGGTGAGACGGCAGTCGCGGTACACCTTCTCCAGCCGTTGGCTGTGGTCGAGCGCGTGGCTGCCCAGCAAATCCATGGCCAGCGTGACAACCCGCATGGCGACATCGGTGCAATGGAACTTGGCCATGGATGCGGTGGACTGGCGCGGCGCCCAGGTGCGCGCGCCCTGCCACACCAGCGCGCGGATGGTGCTGGTCTCGGCCAGCATCTGCGCCAGGCACAGTTGTACTGCCTGGTCGTGTACCAGCGCCCGTCCGCCCAGCGTGGTGCGGCAGGCGTAGTCCAGCGCAATGTCGGTGGCGGCTTGCGCGAAGCCTACGCCCATGGCGGCCACCGGCAGGCGCGAGAGGTTCAGTGTCTGGCGGTTCAGTGCCCAGCCCTTGCGCAGCCCGCCCAACACGTGAGAGTCGGGTACGAACACGTTGTCGAATTCCAGCTCGGCCGCGCCGGAGGCGCGCATGCCCATCTTCAGCTCGGTGCGTGTGGCACGAAAACCCGGCATGTCGCTGCGCACCAGAAAGCAGGTCCACGAGGCCATGCCTTCGCCTTCAAGCGCGGCAAACACGGTGAGGCTGCGCGCCATGTCGCCGCCGCTGATGAAACACTTGCGCCCGTTCAGGTGCCAGCCGCCATCGGCCCGTCGCGCGACCACGCCGGGGCGCAGCTGGGCAGCGCCATGGCCCTCTTCCACATCCGAGCCGGCACCGGGCTCGGTGATGGCAAAGGCAAACAGGTGCGGCTCGCCGCGCTGCAGCGCACGGAACGCCGGCAGCACAAAACGGCGCAGGTCATTGGGGTTGCCGGTGAGCAGGATGGGCGCCAGCCCAAGCGTGTGCGCACACAGCAGCAGCATCTGGCCGCCGCAGACGCGGCTGAATTCTTCCACCTTGATGCAGCTGCGCAGTACCAGCGGATGGCGGTATTCGCGCCAGGATGCCGAGCCAAAGGGCGCGGGCAGCATGTCGGTGAGCCAGCCCGCGCGGCCCGCGCAGGCGAGCATGTCTTTCAAGGCCTCCGGAGGCTGGCCCACCGGCCAGTGGGGCAGGGCGTCGAGTTGCAGCGCGCGCGGGGCGAGCTCCTGCTGTGCAAAAGCCCGGGCACGGTGGCGCAGGCGTTGCAGCGGTGCAGGCAGGCGCGCGGTCTCGGTGTTCCACAGGGTGTCGGGCTGGTAGGCCATCAGGCCGCGCGTGATCGCCGACAGGGACTGGAGTGCGGCGCGTGGCGACAGCACATCGGTCGCAGGCAGGTGCCCGTCCAGTGCAGACATGGCGTTAGACAGGGTGATCGATGGGTTCATACCAGCAACTCCTTCTGCGCACTGCACAGCGTGAGCTCCTGTGGCGACCCGCCCAGCAGGCGCAGCTGGTTGCAGTCGCGCAGCAGTTTCTCCACGCCCTGGTCGCGCATGTAGCCGATGCCACCGAGCACTTGCATGGACTGGCTGGCCGCAGTGCACAGCAGGGGGTGCAGTGCGGCGCGCAGTTGCCAGATGTCGGCCAGCAACGCCAGGCTGGTGGTGGGCTGCGTTGTGCTTGCGAGCGCAATGTCGGCAAGGCGTACCGACTGACGGGCTTCGCCCAGCAGCTGGGCCACGGCATCGTGCTCCTGGATCAGCGGTCCGCCCTGGCGGCGCATGGCGGCGTAGTCGGTGGCAATCGCCAGTGCGCGGCGGGCCGCACCCGTGGCAATGGCCAGCAGGCCCATGCCATACAAGCCAGAGAGCGCCAGAAAGTGCAGGGAGGACTCGTCCGCAGCGCAGATGTCTGCAGCCGGGGGAACGACGCCTGCGCGCAGGCTGATGCGCTGGGGTACCAGCTCGTCCAGTCCGTGCGCATGGGCTTGCATCTGCACCACCAGGTCGGTGCGTGCCAGTCGGTGCCAGCACCATCCTTTATCGGCCTGCCAGGTGGGAATCCAGACCGTGGACCAGTCCGGCAGCGCAACTACGGTGCGCGGCTTGTCGGCGGTGGGCAGGCACCAGCAGTCGGCCATGCGTGCGGCATCCTCGGGGCTGGTGGCAGCACCAGACACAGTGCCCAGCAAAGTACCGGGCAAGGCCCGACGCCCCAGGCCGAGCCAGCCTTCCAGCACCACCAGGTCGGGCCCGGTGGGTGCGCCCGTGCTGCGCGACAGCAGGTTGGCCAGCGCCTGCACATGCACCTGGTAGGCAAAGCCTGGTGACTGGTGTGCGAGCGTCTGCAGGGCGTGCAGGGCAAATTCCACCTGCAGTGGGTCCTGCGGGTCGTCCCAGAGGCCGCAGGCGGGTTCTTCGGTGGCGTTAAGCACCCCCATGTCGAGCAGCTGGCCCACCAGTGCCGCTGTGGTGGCGGGTGGCATGGGTTGGTGGGGGGCCGCGGTCGCGTCGGCCAGGCTGCGCTGGGCAAAACGCTGGACGGTCTCCAGCAGTGCGGCCAGGTCCTCGGAGGTCAGTCGGTGCGATTCCATCGGCGCATCGTAGGGACGGGGGCCCCGGAGAGGAATACCCGATCAGGAAATAAATTTGATCATTCCGGACACATCGGCTAGATTGCGCCCTTCACCTCCACTTGTCCATGCCCGCACCCGCCTTGTCCAGAGAACTGCCTACCGACCGCCGCATGTCGGTGCTGGGCATCGCCAATCTGCTGGACTGGCAGGCGCAACTGGGTGTTCCGGCGTATACCCTGCTGGCCGATACCGGCATCGATCCCGCACTGCTGCAAGACCCGCACGCCACCCTCAGCGTGCGCCAGGACATGGCCTTCACCCGCAGCCTGCTGCGCCATAACCGCATGCCTGCGTTGGGCCTGATGGTGGGGCAGCAGTTCCGCCTGTCGGCTTTTGGCCACCTGGGCATGATGCTGCCGCTGGCGGCCACGCGGCGTGAGGCCATCGAGCTGTTTATCCGTTACATCAACCTGAGTTACACCCACTTCCAGATTGCGCTGCACCTCGATGGTGAGGTGGGCAAACTGAGCTTCGGTGGTGCCGATTACCTGGGCGAGCTCAGGCCTTACTACCTCGCGCGCGACATGGCGTTTGCGGCCAACATGGCACGCACCCTGTTTGGTGGCGAGAACCCCCTGCGCATCACGCAGGCCACGCTGGCGGCGGTGCCCAGTGGTGAGCGCCAGGCGTACACCGACTTCTTTGGTGTGCCGGTGCGCTATGGCCGGGGAGACTTTCACCTGCTGTTTTGTGTGCGCGGGCTGGACCATGCCATGCCGCACGCCAACCCGCTGGCGCTGCAGCTGGTCGAGCCCGAGGCCGCCCGGCGCCAGGCCAGTTTGTCGGGCGGGCAGAGCTGGATGCAGCGGGTGCGCGAAGCCCTGGCCCACTGCGGGCCGCGCCAGTACCCGCCCATGGCCGATCTGGCGGCAGACATGCACTGCACCGAGCGCACGCTGCGCCGGCATCTACAACAGGAAGGCTGCAGCTACCAGGGCCTGCTGGACGAGGCGCGCGGTGCCATGGCCCGGCACCTGTTGCAGCACGAACGCTGGTCGGTCGAGCGTGTAGCCGATGCGCTGGGCTACAGCGAGTCCGCGGCCTTCAGCCGCGCGTTCTCGCGCTGGATGGGGGTGTCGCCGTTAAGCTATAAAAACGATAGCGCATTGCGCATATCTGACGGGGGCTAGAGGGCGATTACGACATCAGCGCGAAGACAGGGCTGCGCTTGGCAGGTTGATCAACGATTGCGTCGCGCCTCCAATAGAAGTCGTGGGCAATTGACCGTTCCACTTGGCGATGGCCATGCGCTCGTTTTCTACACGGCGCAGTTGCAACAATAAGGGCGTGACTTCCTGTCTTTGCAAGCGAAGGCCTTCAGCCTCGGCCCTTGCACTGGCAATTCGTTGTTCAGCCTCTACTTGAATACGTTGCAAGTCACGATCAGCCTTCAACTTCTCCTGCTCGGCACGAACTTTGGCCTCAATCGCGCCTGCGAACGACTGCGAGAAGGAAAAATTGACAATGGCAAACTCGTCCAGAATCAGACCATGCCGCATCATCTTTTCCCGTAACAAGGCAGCAATCTGGTCACGTACTTCGGTACGACGGGTGATGAGTTCCTCAGCGGTAAAGCGCGCTGTCACCGCTTTCACTGCTTCCGGTCTGGCGGGGTCGATCACTCTTGCCGCAACCTCATCGGTAGAAGATGCAATTTCTTTGAATACTCTTGAGGTTGCAGCTGGGTCGAGATGGTAGTTAAGGATGACTTTGACCTGTACTGCCTGTAGGTCCTTCGAGGCAGCTTCCCCCTGCCCTTCATTTTTGGCCATGTGAACATCCATGCTGTGCATCTCCTGAACAAAGGGCACGATGAAATGCACACCCTCAGAGTAGACCTCTTCGGAAGGCTTCCCCATGGTTGTTAAAACTCCGCGCTGACCCGCAGAGACAATGGCCAGGGGAGAGCCAATATAGGCCAGAACGCCAAAGATTGAGATAACAATCAACCAGCGCAGGCGTGTGAATGCTGGAAGTCTTCTGTTGCGATCTGAATTCAAGTCTGTTGATTTCAATTGGTCACCTGATTCGGTTTTAGAAATGCGTGCTCTTACATTGATCTTATGAACGTGCGGCAATCAATACATCCGTGTTCGCACCAGTTTTTTTGTGTGTAACTACATACACGATCGGTCACTTAACGCTTGCTGCCCACAAACCGAGGCCAACCAAAGCTGTCCGATGTGCTTCTGACTTCGCGCCAGGCCGGTTCATACTGGCCCTCCTGCAAATTGAGAAGATTCTTCTGAATACAGTGTTGCAATGTCGCCAGCGCCCGTCCGTTCGCGCCCGTTGCAGTGAAGGGCCGTGTTACCAGTAGATTGGGCGCAGCAAGAAAAGCGTGGTTGAACGCATCCAGGTTTTCGTAGTTTTTCTTGATGAGTTGATAGGGTGGTTGTACCGCCATATCGAACTGCACCAGACGCAAGCCGCTATCGCGTTTGAGCTTTTGAACAGGACCGCTGGGCCAGCCACTGGTACTGAATACGCCGGCTACCTCTCCTGCCTTGAGTTTGGTCAACGCCTGCTCATCCGTCTCTACATCGACGAACTGGAGGTTCATGGCGTTGCGACGGTCCAACACGCGTCCGAGTGCACGGGCTGAACCCACTACCGCTACCGGTAAACCTTTGAGGTCGGAAAACTTGGCCACGGGCACGTGGACCGTATCCCCGCCCATCAGTCCTCCCAGTTTTCTTTCTGTCTTGTAACTGTAGCCATCCGAGCGACCTACGATGTGCAGAAGGTTCATGTTCAGCGGGAGAACCGCCTGCAGTGCACCAATAGCCTCATCCGAAGACTTCATGTCCTGCAGCGTGTCCAGCTGCGCAAATCCCAGGTCCGCTTGATTGGCAGCCAGGGTTGTGAGGTTCTGCAGACCACCCTCGGTTTCCACTTCAGTCAACGCAACCTGCGCTCCACACACCGCATGGATGTTGGCAAACAGCTTGGAATATCCCTTGCCCTTTTTTCCGGTAGCAACACGTAGAGCGGTGCTGGCCGAGGAGGACTCGGTTTGTGCGCTGACCGGAAGTGCGGTGAGCAGACTGATACTGAGAATGGCGATGGAAGTTTTCGCGATGTACATGGTGGTTTCCTTAAGGTGAAGTTAAAGGCCGGTGGTACCGGATTGCGGTTTGGGTGTGGAATAGGTGTGGCCAGATGGCGTGTCGCTTTCGAGATCGGGTGCGCGCAGTACGGCCAACACGATGGCGACCACAGAGATGGTGAGCACGATCAGGCTGGCAATCAGGCGCAGGCGTTGCCAGAAGTTCATAGCGCACTCCTGGATTGAATGGACTGCGGAAGATGCAGCGCGCCCATGTGATCCAGGCTTTGGTCTTCGAGCAGGCTGCGGGTGGGGCTGTCCATGCTGCTCATCTGCACATCGAGCTCTGCAAAGACGTTGTTGAACCGGTCTTGCACCGTGCGCAAAGCAGTGTCTGCCAGCAGGTCCTGGATCAGGTTGTCCGCCGCATTGGGATCCAGCGCGCGGTTTGCATCGTCAATCGCCAGCGCAATTTGCCATTCGCTTTGCTTTTGCTCCACTGTATTTTTGAACTCCTGCAGCGCGGCTTGTGCCTGGTTGAGGCGCGCAATGTTGATGTTGTGGAATTGCTGCAGCTTTTCCAGCGCCCGCTCCTGCCGGGCCAGCACCGGGCCGGTGAACTTTGTCTGACTGCTTTCGATCATTTGCCGGATCGACTCAATCTGGCCTCCCACTGTTACCAGTGCTTTGCGGAATGAACGCAGCCGTTCGGCACGGCGCAGCACTTCGTTTTGCAGCTGTTCAATCGGGTTGCGTCTGGCTTCGGCCTTGCGTGCCGAAAGCAGTGTGTTTTCCAGCTTCTGCCCCATCAGTGGCAGCGTCTGAACGGCCGCGAAGCCGATGGCGAGAATGCCTCCCAACACCAGCAGACCTACACCGCCTGAGGCAGCTAGCCAGACGACCGGAGCAAAGATGGCCAGTGCGGCCACACTTGCGACCGCCGTGAGCGTGCGTATCCAGGTCAATTTGCCGGCATGGACCTTCGCTTGGATCTCGTTCATGTGCTTCTCCTTTGATACGAACGTGGGTGGGTTGGTGTGGAATTTCGGACGCAGCTCTTCCCCGCAGGCCTGGGGCCTGCAAATCAAATGGGGTGGGAACGACGTGTCGGCGGTCAGCCGATGCTGAAGGCCTTAGCGCGGTGGACCCGTGGCAGTCCGGATTGCTGTGACCAGCTCGGGGGAAATTCCGGACCGGGAAGCCATAGCGACAGGATCCAGCGTTGCGCGCCACTGACCGAGCTCCTGTTCGCTCGGGGTGTAGACGCTGAGCTTGCCACTCACTTTGATGCGCTCCAGTGCCTTGGTATTCTCAGCTTCAGCAATACTGTTGGCATACGCAGTAGCCTCGCGCAGAGCGCCTTCCAGTGTGTCGCGAATGGCTGGTGGAAGCTTGTCCCAGAAGGTCTTGTTCACAATCACGGCATAGGCCAGGTATCCGTGATTGGAGACAGTGAGGTGGCTTTGAACTTCATGGAGGCGCTGAGAGACCACGTTGACGGGCGTGTTCTCCTGTCCGTCCAGGCGTCCGTTGCGCAGTGCCTCGAAGACGTTGATCAGAGGCGAGACCGATGGCTCCGAGCCGAGCAGGTTCATCTGCCGGACCAGTGTTCTGGACGCTTGTACCCGGATTCTCAGGCCTTTGAAATCCTGCACCGATTGCAAGGGGCGGTTGGCAGTAAATACCTTGAACCCGTTGTCCCAATAAGCCAAGCCCTTGATGCCCCGCAGTTCTAGCGAGCGCAGCAGATCGGCACCCATGTTGCCATCCACCACCTTTCGGTACGCCGCATGGTCCTGGAAAAG
This sequence comes from Pseudomonadota bacterium, assembly GCA_963205375.1. GTDB lineage: Bacteria > Pseudomonadota > Gammaproteobacteria > Burkholderiales > Burkholderiaceae_C > Allorhodoferax. Next base: position 8,203 of record CAUJJV010000095.1, on the reverse strand, counting down.
AAAAGGAAGATCAAAGACCTCGAAGTCGCCGCCAAGCTTGGACAACGAAGGTGCCAGCATCTGCACTGCACCGAGCTTCAAGGCGTCCATCTCTTCGCGATCCTTATAAAGCTGGCTGTTGGGATAAACCTCGATACGCACCTTGCCGGCGGTGCGGGTCTCGGCCAGCTCCTTGAATTTCAGGGCCGCCTTGCCCTTGGCCGTATCGGCCGTTACCACATGGCTGAATTGAATGACGATCGGTGCCTGGGCGAGGGCCGGTTGCATACCCATTGAAAAGACAGAAACAGCAGCTGCGCCGACCGCAACACACTTCTTAAGGATGCCCTTCAATCCGGAACATTGCCTGATGGCATTTATCTCGTGTCCTGAGTGGTGGTGTACTGTCATTTGCTTCTCCCCTGGATGACTGAAGTCTATGCGCCGGTGAATGACCCAGGAAGTGTGGTGATCCACAGATGTGGGTTCCCACACCTTGGCCGTTCCGGAGGCATATTGCAGCAGACTTGACCCTAGAATTTGCCGATGACCGTATCCACCGCTCCCCAGCCGTTTCAGCCGACTGCTCCCGCGTCGTGGATCAACAGACAGCTCTGGCTGCTACCGTTCCTGCTGGCTGTCTTTTTTGTTGCCATGATCGCCTATTGGGCAGAAGCCAACGATGCCCAAGAGCAGTCTGCCTACCAGAACACCCTCATGGCAGACATACAGAGTGTCGAAATGCAGCTCATGGGTCGCCAGGACATCGAGCGCACCAAGTTGCGGGAAGTAGCGCACAAGCTTGTTGGGTCCCCTTCCGTGGGGGACGTCGCGCTTCAATCGTTGCCGGAGGTCGCTGCGGGAATGGACCGCCTGTGGAATCGTCTGGTGTGGATCGACGCGGACAACCAGGTCATTGCACGTGCCCATCGAGAAGTCTTGGCACAGACTGCCTCAACCGACAGTCTGAAGATCCAGTCGACCGGGCAGGCTGAGCATTTTGTCGTTCCAGTGACTTCGATCGATGGCAAGCCGGCTGGGCAGCTGCTCGCACGATACGAAATCACCGATCTGCTGCAAAGCACCGATCTGGCCTGGTTGAACCGGCGGTACCAGGTGGACTTTGTTTCGGAGCTTGGAGAGGTGATAGCAACCACTGAAAGCCCCATTAAAGTGCCGCGCGGAAGCAGGTACGAAAAGCCGTTGGCCTCCTTCAAGGACACTACCTTGCGGCTGACCCAGTTTGAAGCGCATGCATCGTGGAGAACCAACGCCCGAACAATGGCATTGCTGGGAGGTCTCCTGCTTCTGGGTGGTGCTGCTTCGCAACTGCTACGCAGGGAGATGGTTCGTGTAAAACGCGCCGTGATGGCGTCACAGACCGAAGCGGCGTGGCGTCAGTCCATGGAAGATTCCGCACTGGTGGGGCTGAGGGCCCGTGACCCGGACGGCCGAATCCTGTATGTGAACAAAACCCTCTGCACGATGGTGGGCTATTCGCGTGAAGAGTTGGTCGGGCTCATTCCGCCCTTGCCATTTTGGCCGCCCGAGGCTGTCGACGGCATGATGGCACGCAACATGAACACCCTTGCAGGTGAATCTCCGGCAGAAGGTTTTGAGACACGGTGGAGACACCGCGACGGTCACATACTGGATGTCATGATCTTCGAAGCACCGTTGGTCAATTCGCACGGTGTGCGGATTGGCTGGATGGGGTCTATCGTGGACATCAGCGAGCGCAAAGCCCTGGAAGAAAAGGAGCGCCACCATGTCGAAGCCATGGCACAGCACGCCCGGCTGAACGACATGGGGCTGATTGCATCAGAATTGGCCCACGAGTTGAACCAGCCACTGACCTCCATTGCCAGCTACAGCGCCGGACTTGAAATTGCCCTGAAAAAACGCCTGCCTGATGAAAGCGATTTATTGGGTGCAGTGGATGCGGTGCATCGCAATGCGAAGAAGGCTGGAGACATTGTGAATTGGATACGCCGCCAGTCTTCCCGTTCAGAGTCTCTGCGCGTGGCATGCAATTTGAATGTGCTTGTGGCAGAGTCCCTGAAACAGCGCAAACGTCAGATCGAACGCAACCGGATTCAGATGCATCTGAATCTTGCACCGGATCTGCCCATGGTCACGGTCGACCGGATCGGCGTCGAGCAGGTCATTGCCAATCTGGTGAGAAATGCGGCTGACGCTCTGGAGGCACAAAACGGAGTGCGCTCCATATGGATAGACTCCCGTTTGAGTGAGGATGCGTCTACGCGTAACGCCACTGTAGAGGTTCTCGTACGGGACAATGGCCCCGGGTTGCAGGGGCGAACTATCGACATGCTGTGCTCCACCTTCTACTCTACAAAAACCAACGGTATGGGCTTGGGGCTCGGCATATGCCGAGCCATCGTGGAGTCCCATGGCGGCAGGCTCAGCGCTGGGGACGCGCCCCCCGGCGGGGCTGAAATCAGTTTCACGATTCCCGTCTCCCAAGCCATTCAAGAGAAAGAATTCCAATGACAGAGCAAGCAACCATCTATCTGTGTGATGACGATGAGGATGTCCGTGGTGGTCTGTCATTCCTGTTGCGCCATTCCGGCTTTGACGTGCGCGCTTTTGCCAGTGGAAAGGAATTGCTTGAGTGCATTGAAGTTGAACCCAAGCCGTTGCGTGCCATTTTTGTCCTGGATCTGGACATGCCGCCCATGGATGGTGATGTGGTGCATGACCAGCTTATTGAAATGGGCTACGCGAAGCGCAACCCCGTCGTGTTCCTGAGCGGCAGGGGCACGATTGCCAGGGCGGTCAGCGCGGTTAACAAAGGAGCACTCAGCTTTGTAGAAAAGCCCTACACGAATGACACGCTTCTGCCGCTTCTTCACCGGGCCGTGGCGCTGGAGGAGCAATGGACTGCAGAGGCCAAGCGCTGCGATTTCCTCCGGTATATGTGGGACAGTCTCAGTGCGCAGCAGCGTAAGGTTGCGCTGCTGGTTGCCGCGGGCGATTTGAACAAGACCGTTGCAACCAAGCTGGAGATTGTTGAACGCACCGTGGAAATGCACCGGGCCAAGGCATTTGAAAAACTGGGGGTCGATTCACCCGCTGCACTTGCCACCACGGTTGCTGCCATGAAATCCTGCGGAATCGAAATGCACACAGAATGACAAAGCAGCCAGCCCTGCCATCAAGCCTTCTTCAGAAAACAGGCCTTGAGCATGAAGCTGCCAGCGTCCATCTTGCAGTCCACCTCGTGGTCGCCAGCGCCCTGGGGCAGACGGATGCTCTTGACCTTGGTGCCCTTCTTGAGCACGGTGGAAGAGCCTTTGACTTTCAGGTCCTTGATCAGGATGACGGAGTCGCCGTCGGCCAGCGGGTTGCCGTTGGAATCGCGCACGATGCCGTCGGAAGCGTCGGCGTCTGCAGACTCCGCGGCTTCCTCCATGGGCCATTCAAACCCGCAGTCGGGGCAGATGTAGTTGGTGGCGTCGGGGTAGGTGTTTTCCAGGCCGCATTGCTGGCAGGCAGGTAAGGTGCTGTTCATGCCCCGATTATCCCTGCCAGGATTTCAGTCCTCGTAGGCCAGTTGCGCCCGCTGGACATGGCGTCGGAGCGCATTCATGTCCTGAATGACCACGCCACCCACGCTGATGCGGATCACGTTGCCCTCTTCCAGGCGCTTGAGCTGCTGGTTGACCTGCTGGCGCGATGCACCCAGCAATTGCGCCAGATCCTTCTGCACCAGCCGCAGTGTGATGTGCACGCGCCCGGCCACGGTGACGCCGTACTTCTGTGCCAGTTCCAGCAGCGTCTTGGTCAGCCGGGCACCCAGCCCCAGGGTCTTGAGGTCGTCCACCTTTTCGTACAGCAGCCGGGTGTCTTCGCGCTGGCGTCGCATTAATGCTTCGCGGAATTCCACATGGGTGGCGAAGATCTCCATGAAGGCACTGCGCTGGATCTGCAGCGTGGTCGTGGCGCCGTGGGCATAGATGTCGTGCGTATGCGGCGCGTCGCCCATCAGCAGGAATTCGCCCAGCCATTGGCCAGGTTCCACGTATTCGAGGGTGTAGGCCTTGCCGGTGGCCGTGGTGTAGCCCACGCGCAGCACGCCCTGGGCGCAGGCCAGCCAGACTGGTGGGCTGACATCCCTCGCCGCGATCAGTTCGCCATGCAGGTAGCGCTTGACCCGCGCGCTGCGCAGGATGTCGTGGCGCAACGTGGGCGACAGGGAGGAAAACCAGGCGCCCGCATTGATGTTGCTGCGTTCCTCGGTGGTGAGCAGTGCGTCTTCTTCCTGGCCCACGAGCGTGTTCCACGCCGTGGGGGTGAAACGGTAGGCTGTGGCCTGCATGGCGGTAGATTGCATTCAAATACCCAACGGAGCTGTATGTTTAGAAAACGAGCGCTCGCTCGTTATTTTCGGATGGTACGATGCCGGTCATCGGCTGTCAATCAGCGTACGGAATTCGGTCTCACTACGTCATGCCCACCACCGCGCAAGCCCTTGATTTACCAGCGAAATTCAGCTTTGCTGACTTCCGCCGGGCGACGCCGCTGGACGAAACCAGCCTGTGGGGGGTGATCTTTGACCGCAATGCCCATCGCATCAGCGTCAAGCGGCGGGACACGGCGCTGGACAACCTGCAGCGCATCTTTGCTGCCACCTTCCGGCTGGCCAATGACAGCGGCTTTCAGGCCATGACGCTGCGCGACCTGTGCCGCGAAACCGGCATGTCCATGGGCGGGCTGTACAGCTACATCTCCAGCAAGGAACTGCTCTCGGCCATGATCGAGGATGTGATCCGCTACCTGTGCGAGATGCTGGCCGAATGGTTCAGCGCCATCCCGGACCCGCTGGACCGGGTGGAAGCGGTGCTGCGGGGCCACCTGTGCCTGTCGGAAATGCTGCAGCCCTGGTTTTTCTTCATGTACCTGGAGACGCGCACGCTGCCGCCGGAGCAGCGGCGCGAATCCATGGCGTCCGAGCTGGGGATCGAGAAGCACATTGCCGACACCCTGGCCGCGCAGGGCAGCCTGAGCAGCAGCGAGAGCCAGCTACTGGCCTCCCACGCACTGGCCATGGTGCAGGACTGGCACCTCAAGCGCTGGAAGTACAGCGCGGCGGGCGTCAATGTGGATACCTTTGCCGACAGTGTGGTGGCGGTGGTGCGGGCGCGGGTAGCGGTCCGGGGATAAGCTTGTCCAGACTTGCGCATGCCATTCCGCTGCTGGCCGTGCTGGGCTCGGTGACCGCGCTGGGTATTGGCACTTCGTTTGCCAAACATCTGTTTCCCATCATTGGTGCCCAGGGGACGATCACGCTGCGGGTCGGTTTCTCGGCGCTTCTGCTGCTGGCCCTGTGGCGGCCCTGGCGCTGGTCCCTTCCGGTGGCCGACCGGCGATCGGTACTTCTCTTTGGCATGAGTCTGGGGCTGATGAACCTGCTGTTCTATATGTCCCTGCGCACCATCCCGTTTGGCATCGCCGTGGCCATCGAATTCGTGGGGCCGCTTTCCGTGGCCATCTGGGGTTCCCGCAGGCGGACGGAGTGGATCTGGCTGGCCCTGGCGATGGCAGGCTTGGCCATGCTGTTGCCCCTGGGCCTGTCCGCCGGGGTGCCGCTGGATCCGGAGGGCGTTGCCTATGCCCTGGGCGCTGCAGTGTGCTGGGGTGCCTACATCGTGTTCGGGAAAAGGTTGGGGCAGCTGCATGCCGGACACTCCGTCGCCCTGGGGCTGACCGTCGCTGCCCTGACGGTATTTCCGATCGGTGCATGGCATGCGGGTGCGGCATTGTGGGATCCGCAGGTTCTGCTCTACGGACTGGGTGTGGCGGCTGTTTCCAGTGCAATACCCATCTCGCTGGAGATGGTCGCCATGAAGCGCCTTTCGCACAGTGCGTTTGGCATCATGACCAGCACCGAGCCGGCAGTGGCCGCGTTGTTGGGAATGTGGATTCTGGGCGAGCACCTGGCCATCCAGCAGTGGGTGGCCATTGGCTGCATCATGGGCGCGGCAGCGGGCAGCGCGCTGACATCACAGCCCCATGCTGCGGATGAAGATCCTTCGGACCTGTTGCATTGAAATTGCTATCTATTTGATAGCTTATTGCGCAATATTGACGGGGGCTGAGTCAGGATTCCATGCAAATTTTGTCCGCGATGCAGCAATTGCGGCAGCAGTCGTTACGCGCATGCTTTGGGCGCAAGTTACGAAAAACTAGCCCTGTACGTTACTGGATCTAGCATGCAATGCTGATCCAGCGCCCCTTTCAAGGAAAAGAGTTTGGGCGCCTTCCGGAATTCAAACAGTCGGTAGAGGTGGAACTGCTCAGTCGCCTCTTTGGAAAGTCTCAACTCACCTCGCGATACAAAGAACGGGGTGTCCTTGCCGAACGAAGTGGTCTTGACTTCCAGATATCGCTCGCGTCCGGTGGAGTCGAAGGATAAAACGTCATACCCAAGACCATCGCCCTTTGTCTTGGAAACATGCTCCACCCGATCAGCCAACTTCTGTTGCCCCGACTGAACCAAACGCCAGTGCTCGTAATGCAACACAAATTCTTCGCCGGCCAAACCCAGAGAGTGATTGCGTGCCTCTTGAGCCAAGTAGTCTCTTTTGACGGGATTGAAATAAGAGGGAGCAGGCGTTTCAGAAACGCCAAATTGGCGATGGGGAGCGGATGTTTCAATGTCTGAGAAGTCCAACACCGTTGGCGTAACTGCTGGCTGCTGAACTGCCGACTGTGCGACCGTATCAAGAATAACGTTTTGCCTGACTTGTGCAGCGGCGACTTCAAAAAGCAGTGTCTGGTAGTTTCCACGTGGCTGATAACCACGAATATACGGAAAGCCAAGATCGATCATGACGGCACTGATATTGCAGTGTTTGAACTCAACCGAACTATCCGAACGCTGGTTCAACTTGGTCTGCAAGGTGCGGCGATGGGCAGATTTATTGAAGGTTTGTCCCGACAACTCAAGAGAGAGCATCTTGAGGTAGTCGGCAACAATAGCCTCAACTTCGTTACGGGACCATTCCATTTAAGTGCTCCTTTGAAGCCTATGGTACGCGGCCGGAGGAATTGTCCCAATGCGCATGGGGGCGTTGACGGTTGTAGCGATGTAGCCAGTTCAGCGTATCGGCGCGATGCGTCGTTTTGCGTTGACCTTGAATCAATTCGGACGCACATACAACACGCGCGTTATCCCGGCGGAAAGAATGCTTGCCTTACTACCGAAAGAATACGAGCGATGGATGTGAGCGCTTCAAACCCAAGATCAACTATCAAAGGCTGAGAGTTTTGAGTAATTATTTGCTATTAAATATATAGCTGCTTGCACAACATACAAGGGGGCTGGAGGCCAATTTGCCTCTGAATGAGTCCACCCGAATGCCTAGGCGGCAGCAGAACCCTGCACTGCCGCAAACACCCGCAGAAAGTTGCCGCCAATGAGTTTCGCCACTTCGGCCTCGTGCATGCCGCGCTGCAGCAGGCCAGCCACATAGATGGGCAGGTTGGCGTAGGTGTCGAACTTGGGCTTGTAGTTGGCGTCCATGTCGGTGCCCAGGCAGACGTGGTCGATGCCGACATGGTCCACCAGCTCAAACGTGCGGTCCACAAAACCATGCAGGTCGGTAATGCCTATGCCCGTGGGCCACGCACCGAGCACGCCGCCACCCGACTGCGCCACGGCCTTGGCCAGATACTTGGTGATGAAGCGTGCGTGGCTCAGCTTCTCGGTGTGGATATGGATGTGCGAGGCCATCACCGGCTTGGACGATGCAGCAATCGTGCTGAGCGCCGTAGCCTCGGAAGCATGGGCCACGTCGATTAGCATGCCGGCGGCGTTCATCGCGCGGACCACTTCGATGCCTGCTGCGCTGAGTTTGCCCCGCACCGGCTTGCCGGTGATGATGTCGCCCAGCTCGTTGTTGCGGTAGTGCATGAGCGTGATGGAGCGCACGCCGTCGGCATAGGCCTCGGCCACCCGTTCGGGCTTTCCCTCCAGAAAATCGCCGCCTTCCACGGTGAGCAGCGCGCCCGGTTTGCCGGCTGCTTTGGCAGCAGCAAAGTCGGCCAGCGTCTTGACCGGGTGCACCAGTCCCCGCGTTGCCAGTGCCTGCAGGTTGTGGATCTGGCGCTTGTAGCTGGCCCAGGCTTCGCCCGGTGCAAAGTCGCGCCGCGCGGTCAGGCCCTCGCCCTCGGTGCCCAGTACCTGGAAGTCCGATAC
>CAUJJV010000094.1 GCA_963205375.1 Pseudomonadota bacterium | reverse complement strand
GGCATCGGGACTGGGCTCAATATGCGCCATTACGACAAAACGCGCGTCACCCGCATTACTGGACTGGATCCCGCCTTGCAATTGCATCCACTGGCCAGAGAGCGCATTGCGCAAGCAGGCCTGGAAGTCGATTTGGTGGGTCTGTCCGCTGAAGCCATTCCGCTGGCAGATGCCAGTTTTGACACCGTTGTGGTTACCTATACGCTGTGCACCATTCCCGATCCATTGAGCGCTCTGCGCGAAATGCACAGGGTACTGGTGCCGGATGGCAGGCTGCTGTTTTGTGAACATGGCCGCGCACCGGATGCGTCGGTCAAGGCCTGGCAGGATAGGTTACAGCCTCTTTGGGGAAAGGTCTCTGGAGGATGTCACCTCGGACGGGACATTCCAGAACTGCTGCAACAAACCGGCTTCTCCGTGCCAGAGCTGCAGACGCGCTATTTGCGGGGTCCGCGCCCCTTCACATTCCACTACTGGGGCGAGGCTCTCCCGGTTTGCAGGCAGAATTCAATGTCCAACTCATCCCCAAAATGAAAATGATCAAACTTGCCTTGCCCCTTGCCACAGCCCTGCTGATGGTCGTTGCCGGTTGTTCCCAGCAGGATGCACCGGCCAAGCCTGCGGCCACTGCCTCCAATCCGGCGCAGTCCTATGCGGATGTAGCGGCCAAGACAAAGGGATTCACGGTAGGCGCCATGATGAGTGCCAATACGGTGTATGTACTTTTTGATCCCCAGTGCCCGCATTGCGGCCACCTTTGGCAACAATCCCAACCCCTGCTCAAGAAAGTCAAATTTGTGTGGATCCCGGTCTCCTTCATCAATGCAAAAAGTACGCCGCAAGGCGCCGCTTTGCTGACAGCAGGAAACCCGGCGGAACTGATGACAACCCATGAAACATCGATCCTGGCAGGTACGGGTGGCATAGCCGCCTCAGCCAGTATTCCCCCTGAGGTGGAAACTGCCATCAAAACCAACACGCAGCTGCTCAACAGCATGGGTGTGGAGTCGGTCCCGTACATCATGGCCAAACATGCAGCAAGTGGGCAGGTTGTCACCAATGCTGGCGCCATGGAGACGGCTGCCCTGGCGAAGCTTCTCGGCGTGGAAATTCCCTGAGACTGTCACCCAGGTTTGGGGGCCTTGCGGGATTTGCTGGCATGATGTTCGGCAAATACTACAAGAGGAGACACACCATGAAACGCCTATGTACCAGCCGCCGGTGGGCCGTTGCCGGATTGGCAGCGCTATGGGCTTCCACCAGTCTCGGAGTGGCAGCCCAGACTACCTGGCCAACCAAGCCGGTCAGGATTGTGGTTCCTTTTGCGCCAGGTGGCACTACCGATATCCTCGCGCGTGCCATTGCGCCAGAACTCTCCAAAGCTTTCGGGCAACAGTTCATCGTGGAAAACAAGGCGGGTGCCGGGGGCAACCTGGGTGCCGAGGTCGTCGCCAAATCCGTCAGTGACGGTTACACGCTACTGATGGGTACCGTGGGCACACATGGCATCAACCGCTCGCTGTACCCCCGATTGCCCTATGACCCGTTCAAGGACTTCGCTCCCGTCACGCTGGTAGCAGGGGTACCCAACGTCATGGTGGTGAATGCCGACATGGCAAAGGCCAACAACCTCCAATCCGTCCAGGACTTCATCAAGCTGGCCAAATCCCGCCCCGGCAAGCTCAACATGGCGTCCAGTGGCAACGGAACATCCATCCATCTGGCGGGTGAATTGTTCAAGAGTCAGACCGGATTGTTCATGACCCACATTCCCTACCGGGGTTCCGGCCCCGCATTGATGGATCTGGCAGGCGGCCAGATGGACGTCATGTTCGACAACCTCCCTTCGGCCATGCAACTCATCAAAAGTGGCAAGCTCAAGGCCTTGGCTGTCACCAGCGCACAACGCTCGGCTGCTTTGCCCGATGTACCTACAGTGGAAGAAGCCGCAGGACTCAAAGGCTTTGAAGCAACCAGCTGGTTTGGCCTGCTGGCCCCGGCGGGCACTTCGCCAGAGATTGTGAACCGCATTCAGCAGGAGGTTGCCCGTGCGCTGAATACACCGGTCATCAAGGAAAAAATGCTGGCCCAGGGCGCCTTGCCCAGTGGAAATTCGCCCGCTGACTTTGCGCGGCTGATTGAAAGCGAACATGTCAAATGGGCGCAAGTTGTGAAAATGTCCGGCGCCCGCGTGGACTGAATTTTTTATACCAATACCGGAGACTGACTACATGATTACCCTGTGCGGCTTTGCCATTTCCAATTACTACAACGTCGTGAAAATGGCGCTACTGGAAAAGGGTGCACCCTTTGCCGAAGAGCTGGTGATGACCGGTAGCAAGGAGGAGTCTGTACTGGCGTGTTCACCGCTAGCCAAAGTGCCATTCATCCGTACCCCTCAGGGCAGCATGTGTGAAAGCCATGCCATTCTCGAATACATCGAGGCGGCTCACCCCACCCCGGCTTTGCTGCCAGTTGAGCCGTTCGCCGCTGCAAAGGTACGTGAAATGATCAACTACATTGATCTGCACCTGGAACTGGTTGCGCGCGAGTTATACCCACAGGCTTTCTTCGGCGGAACCGTGAGTGACTCCACGAAGGAGCGTGTGCGCAAACTGCTGGAGAAGAACATTGCCGGCTTCAAGCGTCTGGCCAAGTTCACCCCGTATATCGCCGGCGACACTTTTACCCTGGCCGACTGCGTCGCGTTCAACAACCTGCCACTGGTGGGCATGGCCACACGCGTAGTGTATGGTGAAGACATGCTGGCCGCTGCTGGCGTGGACTACAAGTCCTACACCAAGCTGGTGGGCGAGCGTGCCAGCGCCCAAAAAGTGGTGGCCGATCGCAAGACCGCCACCACCAGGAACCTGTAAGGTTTGCGCTTAGCGGGTGACCAGCACCGGCACCGGCGATTCGGCAACCACCTTGGTCGCCACACTTCCGAGCATCAGGCGAGCGATGCCGGAGCGTCCGTGAGACCCCATCACGATGAGGTCAGCGCCCTCGTCCTTGGCACTTTGCACAATGCCACTGGCCGCGGCAACGTCTTCCACCAGACGTGCCTGCAAAGCCACCGCAGATCCACCCTGCTTGCACAGCGCATCCACGGTGGAGTGCGCCTGGGCTGCCAACTGCTGTGCAGCGGCGGAATAAGCCTGGTACCCCATGGGATTGATCTCACCTACGCCAATGTAGGGATACGGATCGGCCACGTACAGCGCAGTAAGTTTTGCGCCGTGGGTACGCGCCAGACTGACCGCAAGTTTGGCCGCGTGCTCAGAAGCAGCAGAACCGTCGGTGGCCAACAGAATATGTTTAAACATGGATGCCTCGCATGGTGGTTGGGTTATCGTTCACTGTAACGACCATCGCCCATTTGCGTCCTTGATGCAAGTCAACTTGGTGCATCGCCACGATCACCATCCTTTGCCGGTCGCGGAATTTTCTTGAGTCGGACCAGCCGGGCATGCTCAATAGCATCTTTCTTGACTTGGCGCTCTGCATCGAGCTTCTGTCCCTGTGCGAGCCATTGGGCAAATTCACCAGGTGTCTCCAGCGTGATGCGCCCCATACTGGCCGCCCGAAACTCGTGAATCACGATTTCAGCAGCTTTCTGCAGATTCACCTTGGCACCGCCCTGTAAGGCTCCGCGTTTACGACCGATGGCATCCAACAACTGTTCATCGGTCTGAACTTCGACCGCTTGCAACTTGTATCGGGTCTCTACTGCATGTGCGTAATGCTGTCGCAGATAGTCCAGCAACTCCAGCGCCACCTCTTCTTCGTTGAAGGCATTGCGTCCGATAGCGCCACTGGCCGCCAGGTTGTAGCCACTTTTTGCAACGATGATCCGTGGCCAGAGCACACCCGGTGTGTCATACAAATAGAAATCGTCGGCAATCGTGATGCGTTGTTCCAGTTTCGTCACCCCGGCCTCATCGCCAGTTTTTGCCGCGCGCTTGCCCTTGAGCGTGTTGATCAGTGTGGATTTTCCAACATTCGGAATGCCGCAAATCAGCACCCGCATGGGCTTGGCCATGCCACCGCGGTTGGGCGCCAGCGCGTGGCACGCAGTCACCAGCGCCCGCGCAGGGGTGGCAACACTGGCATCCAATGCAATGGCGCGCACCCCGGGCATGGCGTTGTAATGGGCAAGCCACTCCTCGGTCCGCACAGGGTCGGCAAGATCCTGTTTGTTGAGCACCATGAGCCGGGGCTTTGCAGCCGTCATTTCAGCCAGCATGGGGTTGGCACTGGACCCCGGCAGGCGGGCATCCAGCAACTCGATAACAACGTCAATGTCCTTGATGCGCTCCGCAATCGCCTTGCGTGTCAGATGCATGTGACCGGGAAACCATTGAATTGCCATACGCGTGAAGAAACTCGTTTGTTACCAAGCGCTCCATTGTCGGGCAGTTTGGATAAGTCGGGAACCTAGGCAGCTACCTCTAGGAAACAACCCGAATTTAAGGTGCTTTCACTAGGACATCTTCCGAGAATTGCACCCATCAGTTCACACCTGTTTTCTATTCACACTCTGGAGAATTCCATGACTTCCAAATCACTGACCACCGTTACCAACGAACTCATCGAGTCTTACGGCAATACCGCCAAGAATGTCATCAACGCCTATCGTGCTGGCAATGAGCGTGCCGTCGGATTCGTCGACCACAGCTGGGCAACCGCTGTCCAGAAGGCCGGCACGCGCCTGAGCGCCGAAGTTCGCGGCAATGCGCTGTCAGCACAAAAGAAGATTTCCGGTCTGTACACCAACGCTGTCACACTGACCTCTGACGGTGCAGATGTGGCCGTTAACAAGGCCGTCGAAATCGCTGGCAAGGGTGTCAAACAAGTCGCCGCAAACGCAAGCCGCTTTGAAAAAGCCACCGGCGTAACCGCCCTGAACACCTTGGCCGTTGCCGCAGTACCGGCTGCCCAAGCCGTGGTGGAAGTGGCAACCAAGCTGGAAGCCCAGTCCGGTGCACTGGTCAACAAGGTTGCCGGTTCCAAGACAAAGGTCAAGGTTGCTGCCGTCAAGCGCACTGTGGCCAAGAAAGCCGCACGCGCGCGCAAGGCTGCGTAATTGCTTTTCTGCCTGCTTCGCGGGCAGCACACAGGCATCTGCCGCACCAGCGGCAGGTGCCTGTTTTCCTTGGTGCCCCTCGAATCGAGAATCCGGCGCGACGGCAGGCAGGTGCATGAGCTCGAAAAGTCCCTGGGCTTCGCACTCCTGAAACCCTCCGGCCGCGGCGTATTCCTGACAGAGACCGGCATGGCAGCCATGCGGCAGGTTGACCAGATCTTCCAGTTGAACAGTTGCCCGACGTTGTCCGTGGCGCAGCCAGCGCGCCCACCGTACGGCTGGCGACCGGCGTATCGGACAGCCTGCCCAGGATGAATTTGAACGTCTGTAAGGCGATCTCGCTGTGCACCAGCTCGACATGGTGTTGTCTGACCGTCCGGCCCCGACCAATCCGAACATCAAGCTCTAAAGCTATCCCATGGGGTCATCGGACGTTGCCTGGTATGCGCCCGCCGCACTGGTGCTGAATCGCCCCGGGGCGATTCAGTGTGTTTCCGTTAGTGGAGATGCTGCACGACGAACTTCGGACCCACTACGGAGTCAAAAAACTGGAGCCCTGTGATGGCGTGCAGGAATATTTTTTTGCTATTGGTACGGAGAAAAAATTCAGCACCCGCTGGTCCGGCAGGTGCTGGATGCAAACACGCCCTGGCTCAGTCAATGGCCAGGCGCTGCGCTGCTCCACCGCGCTTCTTGGGCAAAGTCAAGACGAGGACGCCGTTGTCGTATTTCGCTTTGGCTGATTCCTGGTCAATGTCAGACGGCAACTGGAAGCTGCGTGAGACGGCACCAAAATACCTTTCACTGCGCAGCACTTTCTCATCCTGGGTCTGGGAATCCTGTTGTTTGACTTCGGCGCGAACCGTCACAACATTACCCTCAAGGGAGACATGGATGTCCTCCTTGTTGACCCCCGGCACCTCTGCATGCACGGTATAGCCCTTGTCAGTTTCCTTGACATCCACCTTGATGCTTGCGGCCGTCGGCAGGGCATCGCCATGCAAGGATTTGACATAAAAACCAGGTGCCACGTCGCGAAAAAAATCGTCAAACAGGCTGCCACGGCTGATCAATGAACTCATTTTTGCACTCCTTCTGGACTTGATTTAGGCACCACCACCACGGCGCCGCCATGACACCATATTGAGGACGCACTTGACAAGTTCAAGTGCAAATTGCACCGGCTTTGACATTCATCAACCCGACAAATTCCGGCGGGTATACCTGCCGCGCTATACGCCCAGGCGCGCAGGAGACAGGTATTCCCGCAGGTACACGTCAAACGGCATGCTGTCGGCTGCCGCTATGTCCTGTTGTTCCTGGATGGAAGTAGCGGACTGCGCCTCCAGCCGGGTACGTACGCTGTCCGGCAAAGGGACTTCGAGCATGGCATTCTTTGTGCGCTCAGACTGGGCGCGGGCAAAGGCGACGAAAGAACCTCCGTACTCGCTTTCAATCGTCTGCACCACACGGGCAGAAGGCAGTGTTTCAGGCTGCGCCAGGCCAAGCTTTGCAGCCTGCAGAGCCACCATGTAGTCGGTGGCTCCATGTGCTGTATCAAACTGCAAAGCAATCGGCTCCATCGCCTGAACCAGATCGTTACCCCAGGCTGCCAGCGAAATTTCCGATCCACCCCGCTGCAACTGCAAACCGGGCTCACGTCCCCGCTCTGCCACACGCTGCTGATTGGCGGCAATAGCTGCAATTTCAGCGGGCGTATCGGGTGGACTGTCCGACAACAGGCAATACACGAGGAAGACATCCAGGAACCGCATGGTCTGGGCACTGATGCCCAGCGGTTCAAAAGGATTGAGATCCATCAGACGGACTTCGACGTATTCAACGCCGCGCTCGCGCAGCGCATGCAAGGGGCGCTCACCGGCGTGAATAACCCGCTTGGGGCGTATCGTGCCGTAAAACTCATTCTCAATTTGCAGCAGGGACGTCGCCAACTGCCGGTACTCGCCATCCGTGCCCTGCACACCAATGGCTTCGTATGCCGGATAGGGAAGGGTCAGCGCGGAATGCAATGAGTCACCGTACCCTTGCAACCCGTTGTAGCTCACTGCCAGCGAGGCCTGTGCATCACTCTGGTACCCCAGTCGTCCCATGCGCAGGGAGGTCGCATATGGCAGGTACATGCTGTCCTTGCCCAAACTCTGGAGCTGGTGCTGTCTGCCAGCCACGAACGACGAACAAACCGCCGGTGATGCGCCAAAAAGATACAGCAGCAAAAACGCGTATCGGCGGAAATTGCGGATCAAACCAAAATAGGACTCACTGGAGACGTCAGGCAAAGACCAGTTGTAATGGATACCCGATATCGTCTGCATGCGCCGCCCATAGCGATACCCAAGACCGGTGCGGTAGACACTTTTGGCCCGTCCAACGTTGGACACGCCGTAGCGTCCGATGGGAATAGCGTCATCTGCTGGCAGGCAACACGGCATGCTCGACACCCACAGCATCTCGTCATTCAACGCACCCTCGGTGAACTGGTGAATCTCCTGCAGCTCATCAATACAAGATTGGACACCGGCGTGCACACCCGTAATCAGCTCCACCTGTGATTCGCTGAAATCTGTCGTGATGTGCGGGTGTGTCAGCGCTGAACCCAGAGCCAACGGATGCGGGGTCAGTGCGAGCGAACCGCTGGCCTGCACACGCAGACTCTCTTTTTCAATGCCACGGCGAACGCCCAGAATTCTCGATGGGGGAAGCGCATGCAGGGCTTCCTTGGTAATGATCATGCCCGTGGCCCTTGTTCTTTTCCTAGGGCCGAGAAGTTACCACAAGACAATGACCAGCGCTGATTCCGGACAATTCCCTCAACTTCCAGCCAGTTGCCTGGTAGCACGCCCTACTTCTTGCGTGCCTTGGGCGGCACCGCTCTGCGGAACCATCTCGCCATCACGGTTGCGCACCTGGTCCATCTGTTCCACCAGACGCTCAGGCGCATTCGCGTCCAACCCGATCCAGGCGCCCTGTGTCAGCGTAATGTGGGCAGCTTCCACACTCCCCGCCCCGGCGCAAAGAATAGTGCGTGACGGGGCATCCTGTGCCACCAGCGCCAGCATCGCAGGAACAACCGCTTCTGGCTTGAGTGCTTCCAGGACAGCGGGAGGCATCAGATCCTCGGTCATGCGGGTGGCTGCAGTAGGTGCCAGTGAGTTCACGCGGATGTCGTATTTGGCACCCTCGATGGACAGCGTTTGCATCAATCCCACCAGCGCGAGCTTGGCAGCGCCATAGTTGGATTGTCCAAAATTCCCGTACAGCCCCGAAGACGAAGTCGTCATCAGGATTCGACCGTATTTTTGCTCGATCATGTGAGGCCAGACTGCCTTGCAGCAGTGCACCGCCCCCATCAGATGGACGTCCATAACCAGGCGAAAGTCCGCCAGATCCATCTTGGAAAAACTCTTGTCGCGCAGAATGCCCGCATTGTTCACCAGAATATCCACACGCCCCCAGGCATCCACGGCCTGCTTCACCATGGCCTGCACCGCATCCCAGTCGGTCACCGACGCGCCATTGGCCAGCGCCTCACCACCCGCCGCACGGATCTCTGCCACTACCGCTTCAGCCGCCGACACAGAGCCACCCGATCCATCGCGCGCTCCTCCCAGGTCATTAACAAGTACTTTGGCACCACGGGCAGCCAGTGCCAGCGCATGCTGACGACCCAAACCACCACCGGCTCCCGTCACAATGGCTACACGCCCCTTGAAATCAATGCGCATGGATAGATCCTGAAAAATACGAGACATACACGACCCCAAGACTCTGCTAGCCTCAGGGAGTCAAACGTCTACTGTAATAGAACCCTCCACCACCACAGCCATCAACCTGTCTCCTATGGAACTCAAATCTGAAGTCATCCTGACCCCGCCACGTGACGCATCCACCGTAGTTCTGCTCCGCGACGCACCGCAAGGCCTGGAGGTCTTTCTGGTCAAACGACATGGTCTCTCGGACGTTCTGGGCGGAGCCTATGTCTTTCCTGGCGGAAAACTGGATGCAAGCGATGCAGAACTTGTCGAGCAGGCGCATCTGGATCAGACCAGTGAAACCCTGCATGCTGCGCTGGGCGAACCCGAGATGGCTCCGTTACAGGCCAAAGGTTTGTTTGTGGCGGCCCTGCGGGAAGCGTTTGAAGAGTCTGGCGTCCTGTTTGCTGACAACGCAGACCCGGAAACCACCCGTCAGGCAATGCAACTGATGCGCGACGGTGTGCCATTCAATCAGATCCTTGCCACACTGTCTCTTCGCCTCAATACACGCGCAGTCGCCCCCTGGGTGCGATGGATTACCCCCAAAATGGCATCTGTGTCTACCAAGCGGTTTGACACCCGATTTTTTGTTGCAGCGATTCCCCACACCCAGGTCGCGCGCCACGATGACTTTGAGACAACGGAGAGCGTCTGGCTATCCCCCCGCGCCGCGCTGGAGCAGTACTGGGCACGCAGTATTGAGCTTGCGCCACCACAAATCATGAGCCTGTCGCATCTGGCGCGGCACAACCGGGTCGATACCGTTCTGGCAGAAGCCCGTGCACAGATGCCACCCCTGGTCTGTCCCGAACCGCATGACGCTAACGGAGAACGCGTACTTTGCTACCCCGGTGATACGGGGCACTCCATTGCACAGCGGGCCCTGCCTGGTCCTACCCGCCTGATCTACCGCAACCGCCGTTTCGAACCCACCGAAGGCTTAGAGGCACTATTTCAGTAAGGCGATCCATCAATCCTCAACAAAAGCTTCTTCCCGCTTGGCCTTTACCGAAGGCATCAGCACAACCACCAGCAGCAGTACGGCAGCTGCAAGCAGCCCTGCTGAAATCGGCCGGGTGACGAACACGCTCCAGTCACCCCGCGACAGCAGCAAGGCGCGGCGCAGGTACTCTTCCATCATCGGCCCGAGGATGAATCCCAGCAGCAACGGAGCTGGCTCGGCACCGAGCTTGATGAACAGGTAACCAATCACGCCAAACAGCCCAACCATCCAGATGTCAAATGTGTTGTTGTTGGTTGAATAGACCCCAATGGCACAAAACAGCACAATGGACGGGTACAGCCAGCGGTAAGGTACGGACAGCAGCTTGATCCAGATACCAATGAGCGGCAGATTCAGAATCACCAGCATCAGATTGCCGATCCACATTGAGGCGATCAGACCCCAAAAGAGTTCGGGGTTGTTCGTCATGACCTGGGGGCCAGGCTGGATGTTGTGGATGGTCATCGCCCCGACCATCAGCGCCATCACCGCGTTGGGGGGAATCCCCAATGTCAGCAACGGTATGAACGATGTCTGTGAACCGGCGTTGTTGGCCGACTCCGGTGCTGCAACGCCACGAATGTTGCCCTTGCCAAACGGTACCTCTCCAGGGCGAAGCTTGGTTTTCTTCTCGATGGTATAGGCAGCAAAGGCCGCCATGACCGCACCACCGCCAGGCAAAATCCCCAGGAGGGAGCCCAGCGCCGTACCGCGCAGTACGGCTGGCACCATGTTCTTGAAGTCTTCCCGGGTCGGCATGAGGCCAGTTACCGAGGCGGTAAACACTTTGCGCTCGCTCTCGTGTTTGGAAAGATTGCTGATGATCTCGCCATAGCCAAACACTCCCATGGCAATGACGATGAAGCCGATACCATCCGTCAGCTCCGGAATGTCAAAGCTGAACCGGGCAACACCCGAGTTCACATCCGTGCCCACCATGCCCATCAACAGGCCCAACACAATCATGGCAACCGCCTTCAGCAAAGACCCTGAAGCAAGGACCACAGCACCAATCAATCCCAGGATCATGAGCGAAAAATATTCCGCAGGACCAAACTTGAAAGCCAGCTCTGTCAGCGGCGCTGCAAAGGCCGCCAGAATCAGTGTCCCCACACATCCGGCAAAGAAGGAACCCAATCCCGCCGCAGCCAGTGCCGGGCCAGCCCGACCGTTGCGGGCCATCTGGTAACCATCAATAACCGTCACTACCGAAGAAGATTCACCGGGCAGGTTCACCAGAATGGCTGTCGTCGATCCACCGTACTGCGCTCCATAGTAAATACCGGCCAGCATGATGAGCGCAGCCACAGGAGGCAAGGCGTAGGTGGCAGGCAACAACATGGCAATGGTGGCCAGGGGGCCAATGCCGGGCAGCACACCAATGAGCGTTCCTAGCAGGCAGCCGACAAACGCATACATCAGGTTCTGGGCGGTGAAGGCAACGCCAAAGCCCAGGGAAAGATTGGCAAACAGGTCCATGGTGTTTCCTCAGGCTTTGATGAAGGCAGGCCACACCGGGAACTGCAAGTTGAGCAGCAGAATGAACGCTGCATAGCTCAAGATCGCCAGAAGTGTGGCGAGAATAGCCACTTCCTTGAGTTTGAATTCATCTCCGGCATTGGCAGCCACAAACGTCAACAAGAAGATGCCAACCACCAGCCCCAGGGGCGGCAAGCCAATCGACGGCAGCCCACCAATGGCGGCACCAAAAATCAGATTCGACAGGATGATGAAAAAGAGTGGTTTCCAGGCAATCGCACCGATGTGGTCACCGTCGAAGGTTTCCACCACCAGCGCCTTGAACGTGATGGCGCCCCCCAGCACTGCGAGCAGTATGCCCAGCACCAGCGGGAAGTAGCCCGGTCCCATGCGCGCGCCGTTGCCAATGGTGTAGGAACTGGCACCCCAGGCAAACGCCACACCAACGCACATGAACATCAGTCCGGAGAAAAAGTCTTTTTGACTTTTTATATTCATTACCTGTCTCCTCGTATCAAACGGTGTGGCGTATTCTGCACTGAAATGCCGGGCTGTCAGAACGGTCTACTGCAGTGGCGGAGTGGATACCAGCACCTCTTCCATGACCGTCACACCTTCGGCGACCCGCAAGGCCCCGGCCAGGCGCAAGGGCCGCATGCCATCAGCGATAGCCTGGCGCCGCAGGACTTCAATACTGGAGTCAGTACTGACCCGCGACTTGAATGCCTCGGTCACCACGAGCAGTTCATACAGACCCATACGGCCCATGAATCCCGTCATGCGGCAGTCCACGCAACCGACCGGCTTGTAGGGCTTGTATCCTCCGTTGATCTGCCAGGGCTTGACCATCTCACCCAGAGCATCACGGGTAGACACCTCATCGCGCACCCTGCACTGGGCGCACAGCGTGCGCACCAGCCGCTGGGCCAGCACCCCGAGCAAGGTGGCATTGATCAGATAGGAAGGAATGCCCAGTTCCAGCAGGCGCGTCACCGCTGAAGGCGCGTCGTTGGTGTGCAGCGTAGAAAACACCAGATGCCCCGTCAGCGCGGCCTGCACGGCCATTTCTGCCGTTTCGAGGTCGCGGATTTCACCCACCATGATGATGTCAGGGTCCTGGCGCATCAGGGCGCGCAGGCCCTGCGGGAATCCGAAATCCAGCTGCGGCTGCACCTGCGTCTGGTTGAACGCAGGCTCAATCATTTCGATCGGATCTTCCACCGTACTCACGTTGACCTCTTCGGTGGCCACCCGCTTCAGCGTGGAATACAGCGTCGTGGTCTTACCCGAACCGGTGGGCCCCGTCACCAGAATGATGCCGTGCGGGCGCGTGACAAGCTCTTCCCAGCGCTGCGCGTCGTGGCTGGAGAAGCCCAACGCATCCAGATCCTTCACCGCGTTATCGGGATCAAAAATCCGCATCACCATCTTCTCGCCAAACGCCGTCGGCAAGGTAGAGATTCGCATTTCGATCTCGTCACCGCGCGGATTGCGGGTCTTGATGCGGCCGTCCTGCGGGCGTCTGCGCTCGATCACGTCCATGCGTCCCAGCAGCTTGATGCGCGCCGTCATGGCAGTGAGCACTCCCATGGGCATCTGATACACCGGGTGCAGTACGCCGTCGATGCGGAACCGAATGACACCCTGCTCGCGCCGCGGCTCCAGATGGATATCGCTGGCCCGCTGGTCAAACGCGTACTGCCATAGCCAGTCCACCACCTGGACCACGCCCTGGTCGTTGGCGTCAAGCTGCTTGTTGGTCTTGCCCAGCTCCACCAGCTGCTCAAAGCTGGCGCCAGAGTTGGCACCGGCTTTGTTGGCCGCGCGCACCGACTTGGCCAGGGCATAGAACTCGGCGGTGTAGCGGTGTATTTCCTGGGGACTGGCGACTACGCGGCGCACCTTGCGACGCGACTGGCGCTCCAACTCATCGACCCAGTCCGTAACAAAAGGTTCGGATGTAGCCACTGTCATTTCGCTGGGCGACACCACCACCGGCAAGATCCGGTGGCGTTCTGCATAGGCCGCGCCCATGGCATCGGCCACCTTGCCCACATCCACCTTGAGCGGATCAATACGCAGGTAATCCAGCCCGACATGGGCTGCCAGCCATTGTGTCAATGCCTCGATATCCAGCGGCTTGTTGTCTGCCAGGCGGCGCATGGACACGCTGGCCAGCCGAACCAGCGGGTGCTGCACACTCTCGGCCTGGGAGCAACGCGCAACCGTGCGCTGGGCCTCCTCGGTCGACACGATTCCATCTTTTTGCAGCCACTCCACCAGCTTGCGCCAGTCCAGCGGACCGGCATGGACGCTTCTGGACGCCGCGTTGTGGTTGTGCTGCTTGTTCATGCGTTCACCGGTTTGAAAACCCGCACCCATTTGTCGGCGGGCAGGCCCCATTGCGCCTTGATGACCTCCGCGCGCTCCATCAGGAGGGACCGCTTGGGACGGGATGGTGTGCGCTGGGCCAGCACCACAGTGTTGCCTTCGCGCGTGGCCTTGAAGCTCCAAATGGCATCGCGCCCAAACGCCGCGGCGATCTTGTTCACACTGCCATTGAAACTGGAGGTCCGGCCGAACAGATTCACCGTCATGCAGCCCTCATCCGTCAGTGTGGCGCGACAGTCCGCATAAAACGACTCGCTGTCGAGGACCGGTGCCGCGGCTTCCTCGTCGTACAGGTCGACCTGCAAGGCATCGACGGCACCCAGCCACTGCGGCTTGCGAATTTCCTCCGCCGCATCCCCCAGCACCACCTGCATACGGGTGTTGTCTGCTGGCAGCTTGAACCAGCCCCGGCAGGCGTGCAGCACCTGCGGGTTGAGCTCGATGGCTGTGGTCTTCATCCTCAACTCCTTGTGGCAGAACTTGGTCAGCGACCCTGCCCCCAGACCGAGCTGCAGAGCTTGTCGTTGCGCCACAGTAGCCGGATCGACAAACAGCATCCAGGCCATCATGCGCTGGATGTATTCATGCACCAGCACATTCGGCGCATCCACCAGCATGGAGCCCTGTATCCATTCGCTGCCCAGGTGCAGATGGCGGATCGGACCTTCTTCGGAGAAATTGACTTCAGGGAGTGTGTGTATTTCGTTTTTTGCCATGGGGATTTATACCAGCAGGGCCGTCAGCTTCGGCAATGCCACGCAGGCATTGCGGGTGGTGGCCACTGCCAATGCGTCCACCGGCATGCCACGCAACTGCGCCACGACTGCGCCCATGCGTGGCAATTCACACGGTTCGTTACGCCCCTGTGCCTGTCCGGCGCCGCGCTGTGCTGCCGTGGCATAGAGCCAGTGCGGCGCGATATCGGGGGCATCGGTCTCCATTACCAGCGCATCCAGCGGAAGGCTCTGGGCCAGCCGGCGCAACTGCAGCGCACGCTCGAAAGTCACCGCGCCACCAAAACCGAGCTTGAAGCCCATCTGCACAAAAGCCTGCGCCTGCACGTCGCTGCCGTTGAAAGCGTGGGCAATCCCGTGCCATGGCCCGCCAGCCGCAAGGTCCCGCAGATGCTTGAGCAGGCGATCAGCCGACCGGCGCACATGCAGCACCACAGGTAACCCATGTTTTCGCGCCAGCTTGAGCTGCTCGCGGTAAAAATATTCCTGCTTCTCGCGCAACGGGCTCCGGGTGAGTTCGGGCACAAAGTAATCCAGCCCGATTTCACCCACCGCCACCAGCCGCAGATCGTCGCGGTACTGTGCAAGCTGGGCATCCAGCACCAACAGATCACTCTCCACCGCACGGTCCACATAGAGAGGATGAATTCCAAGGCAGTAGCTATCGTTGCCCGCATGGGCCAGACACCGCACCGATTCAAAATTGGACACTTCTACCGCCGGAATCACGCAATGCGACACGCCGGCCTGTCGCGCCCTGCGCTGCACTTCCAGGACGTCGGCGGCGAACTCCGGCGCATCCAGGTGGCAATGGGTGTCAATCCAGGCCACGCTTCGGGCCCCGTCAGCGCTTGCGCTGCACAAACAGATTGCGGGTCCGGTCTTCCGGGTAGGCAAATGTCACGGTTCCGCTTTTTGTCACCTTGCCCATCACCAGCATATTGCTGGTGATGGCGTCCTTGTCGTCCCGGCTGAAGGGTTTCTCGTGGGTGGCGGTCACGCCGTAATACACCCGGCTCAGATTCTCCAGTGACGCCTTGATGGTCGGTCCTGACAGGTCTGCGTTGCGTATGCCCAGCAACGCGTAGGTCAACAGGTACACCGTGTCATAGGACTGCGCTGCTGCCATGGGCACGGTCATCTTCTTTGTTTCGAATTTACGTGCATACGCGGTCAGGAAAGAAATACGTCGCTCGTTGCTTGGTTCGGCAATAAAGGTCTGCGCCATCAGGGCACCTTCGCCTGCATCCCTCGCACCATCGATGAAAAAGGGGAAGGACAAAGGCCATGCACCGACCTGCGGCACCTTCCAGTTCATGGCCTGGCGATCCCGTGCAATCACGGCGTTCTCGGCACCCACGGTGTAGCTAAACACCACATTCGCCCCGGCCGCCTGGGCGGCCTTCAGGTCCGCGGTGAGATCCTTGATTCCCAGATCGAAACGCGCCACATGCACGGGTTTGAGGTCTTTCGCCGCCAGTGCTTTCATGACATCCTGCAGGCCGGCCTCACCGTACCCGGTCTTGTCCGCAAAAATGGCCACCTTGGTCCAGCCCCTGCGCACAATGTCCTCCACCACAAACGGCGCCTGAATGGCATCCCGCGCCGATGTGCGGAAGATGTAGCTCTCGGGCGCAGGGTATTTGGCCGTGATGGGCGTGCCGGTGGCACACGGCACGATCAGGGGATGTTTGGCGGCCTGAAACACGTCCAGCGATTTCATCGCCACACCCGTGTTGCAAAAGCCGATGGTTGCAACCACCTCCTCTTTCATCAATTCCTGGGACCGTTGCAAACCCACATCGGGGTTGGCAGTGTCATCCTTGATGACCAGCTCCAGCGAGCGCCCCAGGTAACCGCCAGCCGCGTTGATTTCGTCCACCGCCAGTTTGGCCCCATTGAGCATGGGCGTACCAAAGTCAGCCGAGGGTCCCGAGAAGGGCCCGATCATCCCGATACGCACGGGTTTCGCGGTCTGCGCACCCACCGACAGCGCCAAACCCAAACCCAGCGACAACCCAACGACCTGCTTGCAGAAATGATTCATGGTTCTCTCAAAAAAATACGGGTAGCACAGGACTACACCGGTTACCGGAATATGTGCACCAACCCTTTCGGGCCACTGACGCATCTCAAGCCACCAGGCGCCCCGAATCCAGATGCAGCTGCCGGCTGCATCGCGCCGCCAATGTCGTATCGTGGGTCACCAGCACAAACGCCGTGCCCTGGTCACGCGCCAACTGCAGCATCAATTCGAACACCCCATCGGCCGTGGCACGGTCCAGATTGCCCGTAGGTTCGTCTGCCAGCACACAGTCCGGGCGGGTCACCAAGGCCCGGGCGATAGCCACGCGCTGGCGCTCCCCACCCGAAAGCTCTGCCGGACGGTGGTGTGCACGCCCTGCCAACCCTACGGATGCTAGCATTTTCATAGCGGACTGCGCAGATTCCACGGGGGGTAAGCGGCGAATTGTCAATGGCATGGCGACGTTATCGAGGGCACTGAACTCGGGCAACAGGTGGTGAAACTGGTACACAAACCCCAGGTGCTGATTCCGCAGGCGGCCCTGCGCAGCAGGACTCAACTGCGCCAGCGCCTGGCCACACAGCGTCACTGTGCCACTGGTAGGCGCATCGAGACCGCCCAGCAGATGCAGCAGCGTGCTCTTGCCCGAACCCGATGCGCCAACGATGGCCAGCGTGTCACCGCGCCGCACCTCCAGGTCCACGCCCTGCAGCACGGTGACATCCAGCCGCCCTTCCTGAAACCGCTTGGTTAGGCCACGGCATTGCAATAATATTTCACTCATAACGCAAGGCCTCCGCTGGGTTGACCCGGCTGGCACGCCAGCTGGGGTACAGGGTTGCCACGAAGGCCATCACCAGGGAAATGACCGCAATCGGAACAATATCGCTGCTTTGCGGGTCGCTGGGCATGCGGCTGATCAGGTAAATATCCTTGGGCAGAAAGCTGGCACCGAGCAGTTGTTCCAGGGCTGGCACGATGACATCGATATTGAACGCCACCCCCAGCCCCAGCGCCAGACCGGCCAGCGTGCCGATCACGCCCACCATCGCGCCTTGCACCACAAAAATACCCATGATGCTGCCCGGGCTGGCACCTATCGTGCGCAGGATCGCAATGTCGGCGCGCTTGTCGGTCACCGTCATCACCAGCGTCGACACCAGGTTGAACGCCGCCACTGCGACGATCAGCGTAAGAATGATGAACATCATGCGTTTTTCCACCTGCACGGCCGCAAACCAGGTGCGGTTCTGCCGGGTCCAGTCGCGGATGGCCATGTCGCCACTCAGCGTGCGGCTCAGTTCATCGGCCACCGTGCGTGCCTGGTGCAGGTCGCGCAGTTTCAGACGCACCCCGGTCGGACCCTCCAGCCGGAATATCCGGGCCGTGTCCTCCCAGTGGGCGAACACCATGGCCGAGTCGTACTCGTAGTGGCCAGAATCAAAGGTCCCCACCACCGTCATCTGCTTGAGGCGCGGCACCACACCGGCCGGCGTGACCTGCCCGCTGGGTGCTACCAGCGTTACCCGATCACCCGTGCGCACGCCCAATGCGCGCGCCAGCTCAGAGCCCAGCACCACACCAAACTCTCCCGGCACCAGACGCTCCAGCACCGCCGCCTGTGCGCCGCCAGCCAGGTCGGTCACCTCATGCTCCAGCGCCGGGTCGATGCCCCGCACCATGACGCCTTTCATGTCCTCACCCCTCGCCAACAGTGCCTGTGCCGCTATAAAAGGTGCAGCACCAACGACCTGGGGATGGGACCGGGCCTGCTGCAGTGTCAGGGCCAGATCAGGCAGCGCCTGCCCACCCGCGGCATAGACCTCCACATGGGAGACCACGCCCAGCATGCGGTCGCGCACCTCTTTCTGAAAGCCGTTCATCACGCTGAGCACGATGATGAGAGCCGCCACACCGAGCGCAATCCCCAGCATGGATACACCCGAGATAAACGAGATGAAGCCGTTACGCCGCGTAGAGCGGCCTGCGCGGGTGTAGCGCCAGCCGATCAGCAATTCATAGGGAACACGCATCAGGATAAGTAACCTCACTTTTCCCGATTGTGTCATCCCTGTGGATCCATGCAGGACAATGGCGGCATGCACCTTGTTATTGACCATGCAGCGCCTGGTGGCTCTGATTGCCAGGCCGCTACAGCCAAACTGCAGCTTCCGAATCTTGCGCGCTTGCTCAAGTCCATGGCACCCGGCCAGCATTGGGCGGGCAGCCCGGACACCATGACCCCGGTGGGCGAACAAGTACGCGCAGCAGCCATGGGACTGCGCGCGGCAGACGGACTGATTCCCTGGGCGGCCCTGGATGCGCAGCGCCTCGGCCTGGCATCGGAGTCTGGCGCACAAGGCTGGGCCTGGATCATCCCCTGCCACTGGAAAGTCAACGCCGACCACGTGGAAATGCTGGACCCCGTGGATCTGGCGCTTTCGGACGCCGAAACCGCCGTGCTGCTGGAAGCCATGCGCGGCTACTTTGCCGAAGACGGCATCGCCCTGCACCCCTTGTCGGCAGGCACCTGGCTGGCGCA
>CAUJJV010000093.1 GCA_963205375.1 Pseudomonadota bacterium | reverse complement strand
TGTGCCTTTCTTCGGCAACCTGTTCAAGGGTGAAGCCCGCAGCCGCAAGAAAACCAACCTGATGGTGTTCCTGCGCCCCGTGGTGATCCGCGATGCCGCGTCCAGCGACACGCTGTCACTGGACCGCTACGAAGCCATGCGCGGCGCCCAGCAACAGGGCCAGCCGGTACAAAGCAACCTGGTGCCCATCAACGAAGCACCGGTTCTTCCGGCCGCGCCCGCCAAAAAGCCATGAGTTCGGGCGCGCTTTACCCGCTGCCGTATGCGTTTGCGCGCAGCCAGCAGATGCTGCTGGAAGACCGCGACGGTGACCTCACCCTGTGGCTGCACAGCCTGAAGGGCGAAAACGCTATTGGTGGCATCGGCGAAGTCATGCGCAAGTTTCCGGTGCAGCATGTCGAAGTCGAGCCCGCCGAACAGCTGCGCCAGCGCATCAGCGCGGCCTATGCGCAGAGCGAATCCAGTGCCGCCACCGTGGTGAGTGAAGTAGAGAGCGATATCGACCTCTCGCGCATGATGCAGGCGCTGCCCGCCATCGAAGACCTGCTGGAAACCTCGGACGATGCGCCCATCATCCGCATGCTCAACGCCCTGCTCACGCAGGCCGCACGCGATGGCGCCAGCGACATCCACATTGAGCCCTACGAGCGCCACTCCACCGTGCGCTTTCGGGTGGACGGCACGCTGCGCGATGTGGTGCAGCCCAACCGCGCGCTGCACGCGGCGCTGATTTCGCGCCTGAAAATCATGGCCGAGCTCGACATTGCCGAGAAGCGCCTGCCGCAGGACGGACGCATCAGTTTGCGCATCGGCACCCGTGCGGTCGATGTGCGCGTAAGCACCCTGCCCAGCGCCCACGGCGAGCGCGCCGTGCTGCGTCTGCTGGACAAAAGCGGCGCCAAGCTCAGCCTCGAATCCGTGGGCATGCAGGGCGATGTGCTCAAGCGCTTTGAGCACTTGGTGGCACAACCGCACGGCATCATTCTGGTGACCGGCCCGACCGGCTCGGGCAAGACCACCACGCTGTACGCCGCCATGGAGCGGCTCGACACGCGCGGCCAGAACATCATGACGGTGGAAGACCCCATCGAATACGAACTACCCGGCGTCGGACAGACGCAGGTGAACGCCAAGATCGACCTCACCTTTGCCAAGGCCCTGCGCGCCATCCTGCGCCAGGACCCCGACATCATCATGATCGGCGAGATCCGCGATTTCGAGACCGCGCAGATCGCCATTCAAGCCTCGCTCACAGGCCATCTGGTGCTGGCAACGCTGCACACCAACGACGCTGCCAGCGCGGTCACCCGCCTGGCCGACATGGGCATTGAACCTTTCCTGCTGAGCTCGTCCCTGCTGGGCGTACTGGCGCAGCGGCTGGTGCGCAAGCTGTGCCCCGAGTGCCGTGGCAAAGGCTGCCCGGACTGCGGCATGACCGGCTACCACGGCCGCACCGGGGTGTTTGAGCTATTGGTGGCCGACGAAGCCATTCGCGGACTGATCCACCGTAGCGCGGCCGAAGCCGAGATTCGCGCAGCGGCCATCGCCGGTGGCATGACACTGATGCGCGAGGACGGCGAGCGCTTGATCCAGAGTGGCGTCACGTCGCGCGAAGAGCTGGTGCGCGTAACGCGGGACTGAGCTACCTACACACGACCATCCCCGAGTGGGGGCCCATGGTGCGAAAAGAAGCCTCTGGTCTGCCGGGATATGTTGGCTGCACCACAGACAGCAGTGCACTGCAAGGAATATGGTGCAGCCTTCAGCAACACGCGGGGTTCCACCATGATTTACAAGTTCAAGTCCCAGGCTGCGGCAGAGGTCATCATGCTTGCAGCCAACGGGGACCAGATGCTGACCCTTGTGGGCAAGGAGCCCTTGCCCCAGGGCGTCATCACCGTGGCGCAGATACCAGACGCCATTGCGGCACTCGAAGCCGCAGTGGCAACCCATGCAGCGGCCGAGTTCCGTCAGGCGGACCATCCGCCTGGGGAGCTTGCTGCGACGGGCGACGGTGTCAGACTGGGTGCCCGCGCGGCTCCGTTCATTGAATTGCTGCGCACCAGCCTGCAGGCCAGGAATGATGTGGTCTGGGGAGTGTGAGTGACATGCCGCAGATACTCCACTGCGCAGGCTTCACTACAATCCGTCCAGGTTATCAACAAGGACTGTCCAGATGAAACACTACCTCCTGGTTCTCGCCATCGCGGCGTCACCGCTGCTTGCCAACGCGGCGGATGTAAAAATCGATATCGGCAATGTCCGTATCCAGGCACCGGGCGTCACCATCACGTTCGGTACCCGTGACAACCGGGGCTACTACTGGGACGGCGAGCAGTACCGCGACCCCCGGTACTGGAAGGACCACCACGGTCCGCGGGGCGAGAAGTACTACACCGGCCGCGGCAACAACGGCGTTCCGCACCAGGGCGGCGGCTTCTGTCCTCCGGGGCAGGCCAAGAAGGGCAACTGCTGAAAGTATTCGAATGGCCGGTTTTCCGGCCTTTTTTTCGCTTTAGTTTTCCCGGCCGCCGCCCAGAATCAGTGCCATCGAGGAGAACACGATGGCACTGCAATACCAACTCAAAGAAGGCAACTACCACCTCTACGACCTGAGCACTCCGGCCAGCAAGGTCACTGGCGAACACCGCCTGCGACTGATGACCGATACGGTGGCGATTGCCTTTGATGCCCGCACCGGCGAACTGCGCGAGCACGGCAGCCCCACCCGCATCCACTCCTGGGCCAACAACACCCGCCGCCGCCTGCGCGCCGAAGGTGCATTGGACCGTGCCAACGACATCGTGGTGGTGTCCGGCCCGCTGCCAGTGGATGAAATCAACAAGTGTCTGCAGATCAGCGGCTATTGCCGTCGCATGTATTCGCGTCTGTCCACCATGCCCCACGGCAAGCGCCTGGCCCGCAGCTATTCGTAAGCCACCAGACGCGGACGTTCTGCTTCGCTGAACAGGTTTTGCTGGAGCTGCGCCAGCGCCGACTGGCGCTCCGACTCGGACGCATTGGCCTGG
>CAUJJV010000092.1 GCA_963205375.1 Pseudomonadota bacterium | reverse complement strand
TCGCCGGCGGTGGAGCAATGCCTGATCGGCATGGAAGAGGGCGCGCGCAGCACGTTTGAGCTGCCTGCGGGCGCCGCCTTTGGTGAGCGCAACCCCGACATGCAGCAATGGCTGGCGCGCAAGGTGCTCAAGGACATGGGTGACCCGCTGGAAACCTACAGCGTGGGCGACGTGGTGCAGTTCCCCACCCCGGACGGCCAGGGCCAGTTTGCCGGCGTGGTGCTGCAGCTGCGTGGCGAAACCCCGGCAGAGCAGGCAGTGCTGTTCGATTTCAACCACCCTTTGGCTGGCCAGCCGGTGACCTTTGAAGTTCAGCTGATTGGCGTGCTATGAGTGTCATGCCCAGCGAAATCATTCTGGCGGAGCCACGCGGTTTTTGCGCCGGGGTGGATCGCGCGATCGAAATCGTGGACCGGGCGCTGGCCAAGTTTGGCCGCCCCATCTATGTGCGCCATGAAATCGTGCACAACACTTATGTGGTCAACGACTTGAAGAATCGCGGTGCCATCTTCATCGAAGAGCTCGACGAAGTGCCTGCGGGTGCAACTTTGGTGTTCTCGGCCCACGGCGTGAGCAAAGCCATCCAGCGGGAGGCAGAGCGGCGCGGTTTCCAGATTTTCGATGCCACCTGCCCGCTGGTAACCAAGGTGCACGTGGAAGTCGCCAAGCTGCACAAGGAAGGTTATGAGTTCATCATGATCGGCCACAAGGGCCATCCCGAGGTGGAAGGCACCATGGGGCAGCTCGATGGCGGCATCCATCTGGTGGAAGACGTGGCCGATGTGGCGCGCATCCAGCCCGCCCAGACGGCCAAGCTGGCGGTGGTAACCCAGACGACACTGAGCGTGGACGACGCGTCCGAGATTGCAGCCGCTGTCAAGGCCCGGTTCCCGCAGGTGCGTGAGCCCAAGCAGCAGGACATCTGCTACGCCACCCAGAACCGCCAGGATGCGGTGAAGGTGATGAGCGGCCAGGTCGACATCGTGATCGTGGTGGGCAGCCCCACCAGCTCCAACAGCAACCGCTTGGCCGAACTGGCGCGCAAACTGGGCGTGACCAGCTACATGGTGGACAACGCCGATGAGCTGCGAAGCGCGTGGTTTGAAGGCCGCAGCCGCGTGGGCCTGACGGCGGGTGCCTCGGCCCCAGAAATTCTGGTGAAGGCGGTGATCGACCGCATCCGCGCGCTGGGCGCCGTGTCGGTGCGCAAGATGGATGGCATTGAGGAGACTGTGAAGTTTCCCCTGCCCAAGGGCCTGAAGCTGGACGTCTGACCCTCCTGATAGGTGCTATTAAATATATAGCTGCTTACGCAATAAAATCGGGGGCCAGAGCCCTATTTGACTTAAAAGTACGAGAACACCATGCTAGATATCACCCTGCTGCGCAAAGACCTGGATTCGGTTGTTGCCCGCCTGCAAACCCGCAAGAACCCCCAGGCGTTTCTGGATGTGGCCGCCTTCACGGCCCTGGAAGCCGAGCGCAAGACCTTGCAGATGCGCACCGAAGAAATGCAGGCCAAGCGCAATACGGTGAGCAAGCAGATCGGCATGCTCAAGGGCAAAGGCCAGCACGCCGAGGCGGACGCGGCCATGGCCGAAGTGGCGGGACTGAAAGCCGAGTTGGACGCCTCTGCCACGCGCCTGGATGCGATCCAGACCGAGATGCAAACCCTGCTGCTGGCCGTGCCCAATCTGCCGCACGACAGCGTGCCGGTGGGCGCGGAGGAGCATGGCAATGTGGTGGTGCGCAGCTGGGGTGTACCGAAGGCCTTTGACTTCCCGGTCAAAGACCATGTGGACCTGGGCGACCCGCTGGGGCTGGACTTCGAGATGGGCGTCAAGCTCACCGGTTCGCGTTTTACCGTCATGAAAGGGCAAATTGCCCGCATGCACCGTGCGCTCGCCCAGTTCATGCTGGACGTGCAAACCACCGAACACGGCTACACCGAGTGCTACACGCCCTACATCGTCAACGGTGACAGCCTGCGTGGCACCGGCCAGTTGCCCAAGTTCGAAGGCGATCTATTTGCCGCCAAAAAGGGTGGACAGGATGGCGAAGCGCAGCCCGACAACACCGCGCTCTACCTGATCCCCACCAGCGAAGTGCCGCTGACCAATTTTGTACGTGACGTGGTCATGCCCGAGGCCGACTTGCCCATCAAACTCACGGCCCACACCCCGTGCTTCCGCTCGGAAGCGGGCAGCGCCGGGCGCGACACGCGCGGCCTGATCCGCCAGCACCAGTTCGACAAGGTGGAAATGGTGCAGATCGTGCACCCCGAAAAGAGCTACGAAGCCCTTGAGCAAATGACCGGCCACGCCGAAGCCATCCTGCAGAAGCTGGGCCTTCCCTACCGCGTGATGAGCCTGTGCACCGGCGACATGGGCTTTGGCGCCAGCAAGACCTATGACCTGGAAGTGTGGCTGCCTGCGCAGAATACTTTCCGCGAAATCAGCTCGGTGTCCAACTGCGAAGCCTTCCAGGCCCGCCGTCTGCAAGCCCGCTACAAGAATGCCCAAGGCAAGAACGAACTGGTGCATACCCTCAACGGCTCGGGTCTGGCCGTAGGCCGCGCCCTGGTGGCGGTGCTGGAGAACTACCAGAATGCCGACGGCAGCGTGACCGTGCCGGAAGTGCTGCGCCCCTACATGGGCGGCGTGGCGGTTCTCAAGGCCTGAGCAAGAGGGCAGGCCGCACAGCCTGCTAGAATCGCGGCTTCGTTTCGACCGACACGATTC
>CAUJJV010000091.1 GCA_963205375.1 Pseudomonadota bacterium | reverse complement strand
CACCTATACCGACCACTATTGGCAGGTGTACTTTGACACCCACAAAGCCGTGGTCAGCACCTTTGGCACCGCGGGCTATCCGGTGCCCGAGACACCGGTAGTGCACCGCAATTTATAGTCAAATCGGGCTCTAGCCCCCGTGCAGTATGCGCAAGCAGCTATCGTTTCTATAGCTGCTTTTTTTATGGCGTTACAGGGGTAGCGCGGCCGTTTCACGGGTCAGCACCTCCGCGCGCAGCGTGTAGCTGCGGGTTTCCGTGATCTTCACGTCCACCAGCTGGCCGACCAGGCGGGCGTCGCCTGCAAAGTTGACCACGCGGTTGCACTCGGTGCGGCCCATCAACTCGCCGTTGTCGCGTTTGGATGCCCCTTCGACCAGGATGCGCTGCACCGTGCCCAGGCGTTGCTCGCTGATGCGGGTGATGTTGGCATTGATGGCGGCTTGCAGCTCCTGCAGGCGGGCCAGTTTCACCTCATGCGGGGTGTCGTCATGCAGGTTGGCTGCAGGTGTGCCGGGGCGGGGGCTGAAGATGAAGCTGAAGCTGTTGTCAAAGCCGATGTCGGCGATCAGCTTCATCATGCGTTTGAAATCGTCGCCCGTTTCGCCGGGGAAGCCGACGATGAAGTCCGAGCTAATGGACATGTCAGGCCGGATGGCGCGCAGCTTGCGGATGGTGCTCTTGTATTCCATGGCGGTGTAGCCGCGCTTCATGGCCATGAGGATCTTGTCGCTGCCGTGCTGCACCGGCAGATGCAGGTGGCTCACCAGTTTTGGCAACTTGTCATAGGCCGCAATCAGGCTGGGCGTGAACTCGTTGGGGTGGCTGGTGGTGTAGCGGATGCGCTCGATACCGGGGATGTCGCTCACGTACTCCAGCAGCGTGGCAAAGTCCGCCATTTCGCCGCCCTCTGTCATGGGCGCGCGCCAGGCATTCACGTTCTGGCCCAGCAGGTTGACCTCTTTCACACCCTGGTCGGCCAGGCCGGCAATTTCCACCAGCACGTCCTCGAACGGGCGGTTGATTTCGGTGCCGCGGGTGTAGGGCACCACGCAGTAGCTGCAATATTTGCTGCAGCCTTCCATGATGCTCACAAAAGCGCTAGCGCCTTCCACCTTGGCGGGCGGCAGGTGGTCAAACTTTTCAATCTCGGGGAAGCTGATGTCCACTTGCGGCCGGTTCTGGGCTTTGCGGGCGTTGAGCATCTCGGGCAGGCGGTGCAGTGTCTGCGGGCCAAACACCACGTCCACGTAGGGTGCGCGCTTGATGATCTCGGCGCCCTCCTGGCTGGCCACACAGCCGCCCACGCCAATCTGCACGCCCTTGGCTTTGAGATGCTTGATGCGGCCCAGGTCGGAAAACACCTTCTCCTGCGCCTTCTCGCGCACCGAGCAGGTGTTGAAGAGGATGAGGTCAGCCTGCTCCACATCGTCGGTGGGCTCGTAGCCCTGGGCGGCGCCCAGCACGTCGGCCATCTTGTCCGAGTCGTACTCGTTCATCTGGCAGCCGAAGGTTTTGATAAAGACTTTTTTGGACATGGCAGGTCCTGCAATGCTATGAATTTGAGAGCTGCTTGCGCAGAAGATACGGGGGCTAGAGCCCCAAAAGACCTAAAATCCAGCCCGGATTACTGGGCGGTGGCCGAGTACGACGAGGCGACCGGAATCAGCTTGGCTTCGATGTCGGTGAGGACCCAGACCTCATGCAGCATGCCCTGTGACTCGCGCAGGGTCATGACCGGGAGGGTCTGGCCCACCAGCGAGGCCGACATGGCCAGCATGCCATTGGCGCCGCGGATGCGCGCACCGGGCGACAGGCGATCGATTTTGTTGTTCAGCACCACTTCAGGGGGCGCCACGACCATCAGCGTGCCGCGCACGGCTTTGGGCGGAAAGGTGCGTACCGCCACGGACACGGTGCCGGTGGTGTCCGTCAGCACCTGGGTGGTGGGGCTGGTCTGGGCCGATGCCGCCAGAGGCAGTGCGGTCAGCAGGCAAAGTAGGTTCAAAGCGCGAAGGCAGCGGTTCATGGTGTGTATCCAGAGGCTTGCTTGTGGGAGGTGAATGCTAACTCAAAACACTTCGGTGTCGACTTCGCTATTGCCTTGCGGGTTGTAGCGGCTGCCCACCACGTTGCCGGAGTGGATCAACGCCTCCAGGCGGGCTATGGCGTCTGCACTGAGTTGGACGTCTGCCGCGCCCAGGTCGTCGTGCAGGTGGTCCACGCTGGTGGTGCCGGGGATCGGGATGATGTGCGGCGCCTTGTGCAGCAGCCAGGCAATGGCCAACTGGGCCGGGGTGCAGTCCATCTCTTGCGCCAGCGCGCGGTAGGCGGGCAGCAGGGCCAGGTTGGCGGCGTAGTTGTCGGGTGCAAAGCGCGGCATGCTGCGGCGGATGTCTTTGGCGTCCAGAGTGTCCACATCGGCCAGGTCACCACACAAAAAGCCGCGCCCCACCGGGCTGAAGGCCACAAAGGCGATGCCCAGCTCCTTGCAGGCATCGAGCACCGCAATCTCGGGGTTGCGCGTCCACAGCGAATACTCGGTTTGCAGGGCCGTGATGGGGTGCACAGCATGGGCGCGGCGGAGCGTATCGGCTGACACCTCGGATAAACCAATGCTGCGGATCTTGCCCGCGCGCACCAGATCGGCCAGGGCGCCCACGCTGTCTTCAATGGGCACCTTTTTGTCCCAGCGGTGCAGGTAATACAGGTCGATCACGTCGGTGCGCAGGCGGCGCAGGCTGTCCTCGCACTGCTGGCGGATGGTCTCGGGCCGGCCATCGATCACCCGGACCAATTTGCCGTCGCCTGCCACATCCACCCCGCCCATGCCGCACTTGCTGGCCAGGGTGAAACGGTTGCGGTGCGGCTGCATCACCTTGCCGACCAGCGTTTCGTTGGCACCAAAGCCGTAGAGCGTGGCGGTGTCAAACAGGGTGACGCCCGCGTCCAGTGCTTCCAGAAGTATGCGCTCACCTTGCTCGGGCGATACAGGCGCGCCGTAGGCATGGCTGAGGTTCATGCAGCCCAGGCCGATGGCGCTGACCTGGAATGGGCCTAAAGATCGTTGTTGCATGTTGGACTCCTGCGAGAAAGCTGGACAAGCGCCAAACAAAAAACCCGCACTAGCGTGCGCTGGTGCGGGTTTTTGCTTGTTTGGTGGTCGTAGGTGGATTTGAACCACCGACATCAGCATTATGAATGCTGCGCTCTAACCAGCTGAGCTATACGACCGAAAGACAAGCATTATAGCGGCATAAATTGCCGTGTCACTGGTGTTTGAAATTGGCGGGGCGTTTGTTCACGAACGCGTCCATGCCTTCCTTCTGGTCGGCCGTGGCAAAAAGGGCGTGGAACATGCGGCGCTCGAACATGATGCCGTCGGCCAGCGTACCTTCGAACGAGCGGTTGACAGCTTCCTTGGCGGCCATGGTGGCCATTTGCGAGAAACCGCAAATCAGCAGGGCCGCACCCAGGGCTTCTTCTTGCAGCTTGTCCAGTGGCACGACGCGGCTGACCAGCCCGGAGCGCTCGGCTTCGGTGGCGTCCATCATGCGGCCGGTCAGGGCCAGGTCCATCGCCTTGGACTTGCCGATGGCGCGGGGCAGGCGCTGCGTGCCACCGGCGCCGGGGATGATGCCCAGCTTGATTTCGGGCTGGCCAAAGCGGGCGTTGTCGGCCGCAATGATGAAGTCGCACATCATGGCCAGCTCGCAGCCGCCACCCAGGGCGAAGCCGCTGACGGCCGCGATGATGGGTTTGCGGATGCTGCGGATGACTTCCCAGTTGCGGGTGATGTAGTCGCCCTTGTACACGTCGGCAAAGGTGTACGTGGCCATGGCGCCGATATCGGCACCGGCGGCAAAAGCTTTTTCGCTGCCAGTGATGACCATGCAGCCGATGGCCGGGTTCAGGTCAAAGCCCTTGAGGGCATGGCCCAGCTCGTCCATCAGCTGGTCGTTCAGCGCATTGAGCTGCTTGGGTCGGTTCAGCGTGATGATGGCAACCTTGTCGCCTTCGATACGGGTGGTGATGCATTCGTAGTTCATGATGGTGCTGTTGAAGTTGGTATCGTCGAAACATCCACTATAGCGAAGAGGCACTGCACATGGCTGATCCCACTGTTTTGTTTGCGGACCACGGAAGCGTGGCTCTGATTACCCTGAACCGCCCGGATGCCCTCAACAGCCTGACTCACCAGATGCACCGGGATCTGTGGGCGGCGCTGGACCGGGCCGAGGCCAACCCCGCCATCCGGGCGCTGGTGCTGACAGGCGCCGGGCGCGGCTTCTGTGCCGGGGCGGATCTCAACGGATCCGATCTGGCCCCCAGCGATGGCGCCGCCGGACGTCCCGACCCCGGGGTGACGATTGAGCAGAACTTCAACCCCACCACCAGGCGCATGCAAAACCTGCGCATGCCTTGCGTCGCGGCCGTCAACGGCGTGGCGGCTGGTGCCGGTGTGTCGCTGGCGTTAGCGTGCGACGTGACGATAGCTGCGCCTGGTGCGCGCTTCATCCAGGCCTTTAGCAAGATTGGGCTGATTCCCGATGCGGGCAGCAGCTGGTTCATGCCGCAGCGCCTCGGGCTGGCACGGGCGATGGCACTGGCCATGACGGGGGACGCGCTCAGTGCGCCACAGGCCAAGGAATGGGGGTTGATCTGGGATGTGGCAGACGACTGTGTGGCGGCCGCGCTGGCCTATGCGCAGCGGCTGGCGGACATGCCCACGCTGGCGCTGGTAGCGACACGGCATCTGTTGCGCGAGTCCACCGCACGGACGCTGAACCAGCAGCTTGATGTGGAACGGGATACACAGTCGGCCATGGGCAAGACGAACGATTACGTCGAAGGCGTCACCGCGTTTCGCGAGAAACGGCCGGCCCGGTTCAACGGAACCTAGGCGCTACCTTCCAGCCACTTGTTGGCGGCGGCTGCATCGCGCACCGACAGGCGCACGGCCTGGCTGGGTTTGGGCATGGTCAGCAACAGCGTCATCAGGCGTTTGTCGCGGGCAACCAGCGCGGTGACCTTCTTGGCCTTGCCGGTGTAGATGTTCAGGTCGTCCAGGGTCTGCATGCGCCAGGGGCCGCTCTCGGCTTCCACCGCGATCCATTCATCCCCAGCGGCAAAGCCAGCTTTCTCTGCCACGCCACCGCGCAGCACCTGCTGGACAAACAGACCGCCGGATTCCTTGACGCGCAGGCCCAGTTGCTGGGCAATCTGGTCGGGTTCGCGGTTGACCATCAGGCCGTGGGCTTCCAGTAGTTCGGTCAGGGGCAGGTCTTTGGTACTGTGCACCCAGCGGTCCAGGTCTTTGGCGTAGGAGCGGCCGCCGAGTTCGCTGAGCACGGCCAGCAGGTCGTCCTGGGCCATGGGGCCGCCGGCACAACGCTTCCACAGGCCGCGCATCACCTCGTCCAGCGTGGTCTTGCCTTCGGCACGCAGGGTCAGGTCCAGGCACAGGGCCACCAGAGAGCCTTTGGTGTAGTAGCTCACCGTGGCGTTGGGGGTGTTTTCGTCCTGGCGGTAGTACTTTACCCAGGCATCGAAACTGGCCTGCGCCACGGTCTGCACCAGACGGCCAGGCGTTTGCTGCACCTGGTTGATGGTCTTGGACAGCAGCTTGAGGTAGACCGCATTGTCGATCAGCTTGGCGCGGCGCAGCAGCAGGTCGTCGTAGTAGCTGGTAAAGCCTTCGAAGAACCACAGCAGTTCGGTGTAGTTCTCCTGCGTGTAGTCGTAGCGGGAAAACTCGGCCGGCCGCAGACGTTTGATGTTCCAGGTGTGGAAGTACTCGTGGCAGATCAGGCCCATCAGGGTGGTGTACCCCTCGGGTTGCTTGTGGGTGGTGGGGGCCAGCGTGGTGCGGGGCTGGCGCGGCAGGTCCTTGCGGG
Source organism: Pseudomonadota bacterium (assembly GCA_963205375.1). GTDB lineage: Bacteria > Pseudomonadota > Gammaproteobacteria > Burkholderiales > Burkholderiaceae_C > Allorhodoferax. Next base: position 29,443 of record CAUJJV010000091.1, on the reverse strand, counting down.
TGCACAGCAGCACGGTGGAGTTGCGGTGCTCCAGTCCGCCGTATCCATCGTGCGTGGCATTCAGGATAAACAGGTAGTTTTGGAACGGAATCGGCCCCTTCCCCCCGCCGGTAGTGCGTGAGGCGCTATTGTTTTTATAGTTTTTTCCGTGCCAGAAGCGGATGCCTTCTTCGCAGATGGTCTGCGTGTCCTTGAGCAGCTGTGTCCCGTCGAAGCTCGGCGGCGCACCTGCCACCACAAAGCGGTGGGGAATGCCACAGGCCTGGAAATGCCCCTCCCAGAAATCACCCAGTTCCACCGGGCAATCCGCCAGCATGTCGTAGTTGCTGGCGCTGTAGCAGCCAAAGCCGCGTTTGTCGGTGCGCACGGGGGGCAGTCCGGTGGCCACTTTCCATTGGGGCACATCGGCGCTGGCCACCAGGTCGATGGTGTGCGTTTTGTCCTGCTGGCCTTCGACCATCAGGAACAGGCTGGTGCCGTTGAAAAAGCCCCGGGTCGCGTCCAGCCAGGCGGTGCGCACCGAGTTGTCAAAAGCGTAAACCTCATACTGCAGTTCCAGTGGCGCATGGGCCGTGCAGTCCACTTGCCAGCGTGCCTTGGTCAGTTGCTGGAGCTCCAAGGCGCGACCGGATTGGCGGGCGCGCAGGTTTTGCAGGTTCTTGGCAAATTCCCGGACCAGGTAGCTGCCGGGAATCCACGCTGGCAATTGCACATGCTGCTGTGCCGCGGGCTGTGCGATGGTCAGCGTGACCTGATACAGGTGGGCATGCAGGTTGACCATTTCCACCCGGTAGTGGATATCTGCCGGGCTGCCAGCGCGACCGGCCTGGCTGCGCGTCATGGCTGGGCTTCGGCCAGATGTTTTTCGACCTGTTTGGCATCAATGGCGCCGGGTACGCGGCTGCCGTTGACAAACACCAGGGTGGGCGTGCCGGTAATTTTGTAGGCGCGGCCCAGCTCCACATTGCGGGCCAGCGCGCTGGTGTCACACATGGCTGCGGCTGAGGGTGGTGCCTGGTCGCGCACCATCCAGTCCTGCCAGGCAGCAGTCTTGTCTTTGGCACACCAGATGGCTTTGGATTTCTCTGCCGAATCGGCGCCCAGGATCGGGTAGAGGAACATGTGGATGGTGACGTTGTCCACTTTCTGCAGGTCGCGCTCAAAGCGCTTGCAGTAGCCACAGTTGGGATCTTCAAACACCGCCAGTTTGCGCTTGCCATTGCCACGCACGATGGTGAACGCGTCCTTCAGTGGCAGGGCATCGAACTTGATGGCGGTGAGTTTGTCCACCCGCTCTTCGGTCAGGTTGCGGCGGTTGCGCACATCGATGATGTTGCCCTGCACCAGGTAGTTGGCCTGGGCGTCGGAGTAATAGATTTCGGTGCCGTTGACCCGGATTTCGTACAGGCCCGGGATCACCGACTTGGTGACTTCGTCAATCGCCTTGAGTTGCGGCACGCGTTCGGCCAGATTTTTGCGGATGACGGCCTCCTGAGCTCCGGCGCCCAGTGCAGCCATGGCCAGGGTGGTGCCCAGCAGCGCGGGGAAAAAACGTGAAATCATGGAAGTACCTTGGTTGGTGTTGGGGGTGTGATGGAGGGGGTGTTCCCCATGGCGCGGCGTGTCACCCAGTGTTTGAGGGGGCCGCTGATCTCGAATCCGTTCATGCCCAGGTTGCGCAGGGTTTGCAGGGCAGGGTGGCTGTGGTTGAAGAGCCGTTGCAGTGCGTCGCCCGCGTTGCCAATCATGGCAAAGTCGGCCTTGCGTGCTCGCTCGTACTGGCGCAGCAGGCGGGCATCGCCCACACTGCGCCAGTAGGGGCGCGCGTCGAGCACCCGCACGAGTTCGGCCACGTCGCCCAGGCCCAGGTTCAGGCCCTGGCCCGCCAGGGGATGCACATTGTGGGCCGCATCGCCGGCCAGCACCCAGGCACCCTGGGCCGAGCTGCCGCTCCAGCGGTGCGCCTGCGCCTGCTGCAGGGCCCACACATTGCGCTCGCTGGTCAGCGTCAGCGCACCCAGTGCGCCGTGGCTGGCAGTTTCCAGCGCCTGGCAGAAGTCACTTGCATCCATGTTTTTCAATTCGTGGGCCCGTTCAGGACTGACAGACCACACCAGCGCGCACAAGTTCCCCTGCGGGCCGTCGAGCGGCAGAAATGCCAGGATTTCTCCCTTGCTGAACCATTGCCGTGCAATCTGCTGGTGCGGCTGTGCGCATTGAATCCGGGCGGCCAAGGCGGACTGGCCATAAGGCGTGATTTCAAAGTCCACGCCAAACTCGGCCCGCGTCTGGCTGGTACGCCCTTCGCACACCACGGTAAGCGCTGCAGCGACCGGCGCGTCCACCATTTCAATGAGAGGCTGAAAGCGCACGGCGTCTGCCAGCTGGACTTCGAGCGGAGGCACATCGACGATCCAGTTGAGGGCTGGCACGCCCTGCTCTGCCGCCGAGAACGTCACCTGGCCCTGGTCATCTCCCTGCACCACCATGGACAGCACCGGTGTGGCATGCTGCTCGTCCGGCCAGCAGCGCACCGACTCCAGCAACGCGCGCGACGGCTGGCTCAGTGCGTAGGCGCGTACATCGCTGTGGTCTTCGGGGACCGGCTGGGGTTTCGTCAGTGCCACGCGCAGCCGCTTGCTGGCCAGTTGCAGTGCCAGGGTGCGTCCGACGATACCGGCGCCCCGGATGCAGATGTCAAAGGGTCGTGTCATCCGGGCATTGTAAAAGGCGCAGCACAACCGGCGTGCCGTGTGGGCTTGGCGTCAGTCCGGGCCCAATTCACTCTGCAGGGGTGACGCCTCGGTTGGTATGGGTTCCAGAAAACGCACCGGGCGCCGGTTGCGTGACGACATTTCGGCCAGCAGGGCGCGCAGGTCGTCCATCACCCGATCCGCAGGCACCGGGTTTTCATGCAGCAACACACAGGCGGCCTGGAAGTGCAGCACAACTTCAGGCATCAGGCCGGGCAGGGGGATGAGCCCGGAGCCGATGAGCTTGACCATGCGTTCCGTCACGGCTTTGCGGTCCCGCATACCTTCCATCAGCAGAGCGAAGTTGGCCGTGTCCATGCGGCCGGCCGGATCGACGTCGCGCAGGATGCGCTGGATCTTGATCACCGCGCGCAGAATGCACTGCTCGGCGGTGGTGTCGCCAAAGGAACTGCGAATGTAGTCATGGTTCACCACACTGACCATGACCAGCGCAATGGGTTCGCGCTCGTTGATGGATCGCATCAGCGCCCCTTCCAGGTGATTCTGGAATACCTCTGCGGTCAGCAGGCCGGTCAGCGCATCCTGGGTGGGCAGATGTTTGGCCCGAATCACCAGTTCCCTGCGGTCGTGGGTGATCTGGCTCAGGGCGTACACCAGAATCGGGACCGACATGGCAATGCTCAGCGAGGTGACATAGCGCATTTCCCAAAGCGTGGGCACCAGCCCCATGGCTTCCGCAAACAGGTACATCGCACCCAGGAACTGGGGCACATAGGCCAGTACCAGCCAGCGGGCAACAGACGATTCACCACGCCAGCTCAGGAGGGTCGCGATCAGCCCGGCCAGGGTCGCCAGGATCATGGTGATGGAGCCCAGACGGTCGGCATCGGTACGGTCCAGCACGAGGTGGAAGGCGATCGATGCAATGGCCACCCAGGCAATGCCAGACAAAAAGCGGTCGTAGCGGTGGTGGTGTGTTGACAGGGCATACAACTGGCGCACAAAGAGCAGCGTGCCTCCCAATGACACGGCAGGAAGCAGACTGACGGCGTAGTCGCCAACGGTGGGCATAGTGGCCCATACGAAGGCGTTGAGTACCCCGTTGACCTGTGCCAAAGTGGCAGAAATCAGCAACGCATACAGGGCGGCCCATCCATCGATTCTGCTGTTGTGCTGGCCAAAGCGCAGGGTGGACAGAGCTGCCATCGCAATCAGGGCCCCCAGCGCCACACCCATGATCAGCAACTCGGTCAGGCGGCTGGACTCGCGTTCATTCCGGGCGACCAGGCGCACCGGTACAGCCGAAGGTTTGAAGTTGCGAACCTGCAGCACCAGCTCTTGCGGACCAGAATTGGGCAACATGAGGTCGAAGTCCGGATAGAGCCCCTTGCGGCTCCAGCCACTCTGCGCTGTCAGGTCACCGGCAGTCTGCGCAGTCCAGGTGCCATCTGGGTTGCGCTGGTGCAGCGTCACAGAGTCCAGGTAGGGAATGGGCACGTTGAGCGTCCATTGCGCGGTGTCGAAGGGGCCGCGGGCGACAGAAAACCGGATCCACACCGTGGTGCCTGTGGTCAGTTCGTGCCGGGTCAGGGCGGGCAGGGGTTTGAAGTTCTGGGGGATTGCCGTAGCTACTCCAACGGTAGAAGCCGAGCCCTGCTCCACCCAGACTTGCAGTGGGCTATCCAACTGGAGGGATGGCGTCGCGTCGTACAGCATGACCGGTTGTGCCCGGGCCGCAGACGGGGTCAGGGTTGAGGCGAGGAGCGCGCTCAGCAACAGACCGGAGAAGAATTTGAACATGTGCAGAAGCCAGGGCCGTACGATCTGCAGGCCGCACCGCATCGCGTATTTCACGCGAGTTCGGTATCATGCAATGCAACAGCCCTTCACACCTACCTCCGCCAGGCCAGATGATGTACCGCAGTGTTCTTGCCTTTTTGATCGCGCTCGGTTGCCTTGGCGCTGCGCATGCGGCGGGCCCGGATTGCACACGCCCCTATACCCTGGCATTGCACGACCACGGCCTGCTGTACTCTGCGCAAACCGGCACGGGCATTGACAAGGATGTGGCGGATGAGCTGGTTCGCCGCAGTGGTTGCAAGGTCACGGTCAGTCTGATGGCGCGGGCCCGTATCTGGCAGCTTATCGAGTCGGGGGCCCTGGATTTCAGCCTGTCCGGAATCACCAACGCCAACCGGGATACCTTTGCAGCGTTTGCCTGGTACTTCAGCAACAAGTACTACCTGCTGGTCCGCAAGGATTCTGGGGTACGCAGCATTGCAGACTTCGAGCGCAATCCGAATCTGCACATCGGGGTGATCCGCAGTTTTCGCTACAGCGCATCGGCCAACCGCCTGGTGGACCAGCTGCAGGCAGAAAGCCGCCTCAGCCAGGCGGGAGGGCTGGGGCCGTTGTACCAGACCCTGATGCTCAACCGCATCCAGGGCATGATCATCGAACCCTTTGACTATCCCACGCTGGAAGAGGCGAAGATCCGCGACATCACGACGATCATCGAATTCAACGACCCGCCAGTCCCCCACGGCCTGATCATGTCCAAAAAAGCGTTGCCAGAAGCCGAGCAGGAGAAATGGCGCGCGCTGATCCAGGGCATGCGTGCGGACGGTACGCTGCGCCGCATCTTCGAGAAGTATTTCAATCCGACCCTGGCTGCTGCCATGGTGGAGTTCTAGCGCGTCCTGGACGGTCGCTGGTTGTATTTGTCCATGCGCGTGCCACGCCAACTTTTGCTGCCCTGGTTCATTCTGGTGGTGATGCTCGGGCTGACGTGGCTGGTGTGGGACCACGAGCGGCAGATCGCGCGCAAGGAAATGTAGTCCCAGTTCGATTTCGTATTGCGTGAAACTGTCAGTCGTGTTGAGCAGCGGGCGTCGGCCTACGAGCAGATGCTGCGGGGGGTGCAGGCGCTGCTGGCCACAACCGACCTGACAGACCGCAAGGCGGTGCATGACTATGTGGAGATGCTTCAGCTGGATGCCAATTTCTCGGCCGTTCAGGTCATCGGCGTTGTCGAGCGGATTCCGGCAGAACGCAAGGCCTCGCATACCCAGGTGATGCGCAAACGCGGGTTTGCCGACTACACCGTCTTTCCTTCAGGGGAGCGACCTGAATATGCCGCGGTGATCCAGCGCGAATCTTCGATTGGACGCCAGCGCGCCGCGCCCTTGGGGCTGGATGTGTGGGCCGAACCGGTGCGTCGCGCTGCGATGGAGCGCGCGCGGGACTCCGGTATGGCTGCCATCACCGGCAAGGTGCGGCTGGCGGTGGACTCCGGAATCGATGCGCCACCCGGATTCATCATGTACCTGCCGCTGTTTGCACCTGATCAGCCGCACGGCACGGTGGCGCAGCGGCGTGCCAACCTGGTGGGCTGGGTCTTTGCCTCGTTTCGTATGGATGATTTCATGGCCAGCATGTACGGCAAGACGGCACCCGGAATTGCCCTGTCCATCTACGATGACGTGGTTCCGGATGCCTCGACGCTGCGCTATGCCTCGTCCGCCGGTGCAGAGGCGGTATCACCGGCAGCGACGGCCGGCCTGCAGGCCAATGAATACATGGTGGTTGCAGGCCATACCTGGACCCTGGTGCTGCAGGCCCAGCGCGAATTCGAGGGCCGGTTTGGCGGCAACGGTGCGACTGTGATTGCGGTGGCGGGAGCGGGCTTGAGCGTGTCGCTGGCGCTGCTGGTCTGGCTGATGGTGACCGCCCGGGACCGGGCCCTGTACTTTGCGGCAGAGATGACGGAGGAGTTGCGCATGATGGCGCAGCACGATCCCCTGACCAGCCTGCCCAATCGCGCCCTGTTCAGCGACCGGCTGCGGGGCGAACTGGTACGGGCACAGCGCCACGGTGGCCTGTTCGCCATGATCTTTCTGGACCTCGACAACTTCAAGCCCATCAACGACACCTACGGGCATGGTGTGGGCGATGTGATGCTGATGGAGGTGGCCAAGCGCCTGCGGGCCACGGTGCGGACCTCCGATACGGTGGGCCGCATTGGCGGGGATGAGTTCGTGGTGCTCATGCCCGAGCTGGCCGACGCGTCAGTCGCATTTGGCCTGGCCGAAAAAATTCGCATGGCCGTGCGCGAACCCATGGTGGTGGAGGGGCATGCACTCAGCGTTTCCTGCAGCCTGGGGGTTGCCGTCTACCCGGACGATGGAACGGACGAAATTTCCCTGGCCAAGAGGGCGGACGAGGCCATGTACCGCGCCAAGGAACGTGGACGTGATGGCGTGGTGCGCGCGGGCAGCGACTGAGCCGGAACACGTGCCCTGCGGTGAGGATTTGCCACTCATTACAATTGGCGCCTGATTTGTAAGGATTTCCATGAGTTTGAAGTGCGGCATCGTTGGCTTGCCCAACGTCGGCAAAAGTACCCTGTTCAACGCCCTGACCAAGGCCGGCATCGCTGCCGAGAACTATCCCTTCTGCACCATTGAGCCCAATGTGGGCATCGTCGAGGTGCCCGACCCGCGCATGGCGCAACTGGCGGAGATCGTCAAGCCCGAGCGCATGGTGCCTGCGGTGGTGGAGTTTGTGGACATTGCCGGCCTGGTGGCAGGCGCCAGCACGGGCGAGGGCCTGGGCAACAAGTTTCTGGCCCACATCCGTGAGACCGACGCCACCATCAATGTGGTGCGCTGCTTTGAAGACGACAACGTGATCCACGTGGCCGGCAAGGTCGATCCGATTGCCGACATCGAAGTGATTCAGACCGAGCTGTGCCTGGCCGATCTGGGTGCGGTGGAAAAAGCCTTGCACCGCGTTACCAAGGCGGCCCGCTCGGGTGACAAGGAGTCGATCAAGCTGGTGGCCATTCTGGAGAAATGCCAGGCCGCACTGAACGAAGCCAAGCCGGTGCGTTCAATCGATTTCACCAAGGAAGAGTTGCCACTGCTGCAACAGTTCTTCCTGATCACTGCCAAGCCTGCCATGTTTGTGGCCAACGTGTCGGAAGACGGCTTTGAGAACAACCCGCTGCTGGACCGCCTGAAGGCTTTTGCCGATGCGCAAAAGGCGCCTGTGGTGGCGATCTGCGCCAAGCTCGAAGCCGAGATGTCGGAAATGAGCGACGAAGACCGCCAGATGTTCCTGGAAGAACTCGGTCAGACCGAGCCTGGCCTGAACCGCCTGATCCGCTCGGCCTACACCTTGCTGGGCCTGCAAACCTATTTCACCGCCGGTGTGAAAGAAGTGCGCGCCTGGACCATCCACGTGGGCGACACCGGCCCGCAGGCGGCCGGCGTGATCCACACCGACTTCGAGAAGGGCTACATCCGCGCCCAGACCATCGCCTTCGAGGACTTCATCGCCTTCAAGGGTGAGCAGGGCGCCAAGGATGCCGGCAAGATGCGCGCCGAGGGTAAGGACTACGTCGTCAAGGATGGCGATGTGATGAACTTCCTGTTCAGCTCCTGACCCCAGATTTATACGCCAAATTAGGCTCTAGCCCACGTGGGCATTGCGCAAGACGCTACTTATTTTGTAGCACTCTCGCGCTGGTGCTGGACCGATCCTCGGGTTGGGGCCGCAGATCTTCGCTGGCGTAGAAACTATCGACGGTCTTGGTAAACGCGCTCTCGGTCAAAAGCTTGCCACGGATCAGGTTTTGCCAAGCCAGCTTTACCTTGGGGTTGGATAGCAATGTTTTCCTGTATTGGCTCAGCGTGATCGTCCTGGATTCGGCTATCTGGTAGTAGAGTTCGGCTGCGTTAAAGGATTGCATGAGGTAGACAAACTCATGTTCAGTGATACCCAGCGCATCGAGCATTCGCGGCTCTATCCCATGCAGTTCGAGCAGCTCTGGATGCAGTGCGAGATATTCCTCTGCAGCAGCTTTCTGGGTGAAGAAGGCGGTGTTCTTGGAGATGGATATCTGGGCATCGAGCGCCCGTCGTGACAGATAGGCCGACACCACAGAAATCACGACTGCCAGCGAGGCCAGAATCGTCTCAAGATCAAAGTCCATAGGTAACACCCCGCACATTTCAGACAGCCGGGAATATACCTTCCGGTATCGCTCGGCAAAGGGCAGACCGCACCTCCCAAGTGAAACCTCGCACACTCACCAAAGCTTGACCAACCCCGTCAGTGCCGCCGTCATCGTCACATAGCGCGCGAATTTGCCGATGGCCATGTAGAACAGGCAGGGCCAGAAGGGCAGCTTGAGCCAACCCGCTACTGCACACAGCGGATCGCCGACCGCCGGTAGCCAGGCCAGCAGGCAGGCCTTGGGGCCCAGTTTCTGCAGCCAGTCCAGTACCCTCATGTGGTGTTTGGAGTGGTGGTATTTGTCGGCCACCCGGTGCGCACCGTAACCGATCCACCAGTCCAGTGCTCCACCCAATGTGTTGCCCGCAGTGGCGACCAGGACCGCCGGCCAGAACAGTTCGGGGTTGAGCTGGACCACGCCAAACACCACGGGCTCGGAGCCCAGCGGTAGCAGCGTGGCGGAGATGAATGAGACCACAAACACCGTACCCAGGCTGTATTCGGGTAGCGACAACAGATCGAGCAGGGGGGTGATCCAGGCAGGCATAGCGCGCAGTGTAGGCGCAGAAGCCACGCCGGTAGATGCAGATTTCAATTGCTGAAATTTTGGGCAGCTAGAATGGAGCCCGGCTCGCGCCCCCCTGTCTGTTCACACTCCCATTTTTGATCACGCAAGCACATGCACATTGGCCAGTTCGCTTTGGCGAATCCCCTGTTTGTTGCGCCCATGGCTGGCGTGACCGACCGCCCTTTCCGGCAGCTGTGCAAGCGCCTGGGGGCTGGCTATGCGGTGAGCGAGATGGTGACGTCGCGGCCGGACCTGCTGAATTCCCTCAAGACTTCGCGCCGCGCCAACCACGACGGTGAGCCCGGCCCCATCGCGGTGCAGATCGCCGGCACCGAGGCGCAGATGATGGCCGATGCTGCCGTCTACAACATCGATCGCGGTGCACAGATCATCGACATCAACATGGGGTGCCCGGCCAAGAAGGTCTGCAACAAATGGGCGGGCTCTGCGCTGATGCAGGACGAGACTCTGGCAATGGAGATTGTGCAGGCCGTGGTGAATGCCTGCGCCCCTCGCAATGTGCCGGTCACGCTGAAGATGCGCACTGGCTGGTGCCAGGCGGAAAAGAATGCCGTGGTGCTGGCCCGTGCGGCCGAGGCAGCGGGCGTGTCCATGGTGACCGTCCATGGCCGCACCCGCGAGCAGGGCTACAAAGGCAGCGCGGAGTACGACACCATTGCGGCCGTGAAGGCCGCGCTCTCCATTCCTGTAGTGGCCAATGGCGATATCACTACCCCCGAGAAAGCGCGCGATGTGTTGCGGGCGACCGGTGCGGATGCCATCATGGTGGGTCGCGCAGCCCAGGGACGCCCCTGGATTTTCCGTGAGATCGCCCATTTCCTGGCCACCGGCGCGCATCTGGCGCCACCGCTGGTGAGCGAGGTCAAACGCCTGCTGGTCGAGCATTTGCACGACCACTACACGCTGTATGGCGAGTTCATTGGCGTGCGTTCTGCACGCAAGCACATTGGGTGGTATGTGCGCGAACTGCCAGGAGGCGAGCACTTTCGTGCGCAGATGAACCTGCTGGAAGACAGCGAGGCGCAGGTTGCGGCAGTGGAGCGCTTTATGGATCACTTGAATGAAAAGATGGATCGCATTCCGGCCGCGGGTGCGGCCAGTGGCATGCGGGAAGACACGATGGAAATGACAGCATGAGCAAGAAGCACATAGAAGAGTGCGTGCGCACCAGCCTGGAAGGCTATTTCAAGGATCTGCGCGGTACCGAGCCCGATGGCATGCACGACATGATCGTGCGCGTGGTGGAAAAACCGCTGCTGGAGGTGGTCATGCACCACGCCGACCACAACCAGTCCCGCGCTGCGCAGTGGCTGGGCCTGAACCGCAATACCCTGCGCAAAAAGCTGCTGGAACACAAATTGATCGATTGAGCGGTTTCCCTGCGAACTCCGCGCCGCCCCCCCGTTTTTTAACTTGGCCCTCCCATTCCTATGAACGCACTTCTTTCTGTCTCGGACAAAACCGGCATCGTCGAACTCGCCCAGGCGCTGCACGCGCAGGGCATCAAGCTGCTCTCCACCGGCGGCACCGCCAAACTGCTGGCTGAAAAAGGTCTGCCGGTGACCGAGGTGGCTGAGATGACGGGCTTTCCCGAGATGCTCGACGGCCGTGTCAAGACCCTGCACCCGCGCGTGCACGGTGGCTTGCTGGCCCGCCGCGATGTACCAGCCCACATGGCTGCGCTCAAGGAGCACGCCATCGGCACCATCGACTTCCTGGTGGTTAACCTGTATCCGTTCGAGGCCACCGTAGCCAAGGCTGGCTGCACGCTGGAAGACGCCATCGAAAACATCGACATCGGTGGCCCGGCCATGGTGCGCAGTGCTGCCAAGAATTGGAAGGATGTGGCGGTGCTGACCGACGCGTCGCAATACGCCACCGTGATTGCCGAACTCAAGGCCAGCGGCCAGGTGTCGCGCAAGACCAAGTTCGCCTTGGGTGTGGCCGCGTTCAACCGCATCAGCCAGTACGACGGCGCCATCAGCGATTACCTTTCCGCCGTGCAGGTGGGTGAGGATGCTCCTGCCGACGCCGAAGCCCCCAAGCTGGAACGGTTCCCCGGCCAGAGCAATGGCCGCTTCATCAAGGTGCAGGACCTGCGCTATGGCGAGAACAGCCACCAGAGCGCCGCCCTGTACCGCGACCTGTACCCCGCCCCTGGCTCGCTGGTCACTGCCAAGCAGCTGCAGGGCAAGGAACTCTCCTACAACAACATTGCCGACGCCGATGCAGCGTGGGAGTGTGTGAAGAGCTTCAAGACGCCGGCCTGCGTCATCGTCAAGCATGCCAACCCCTGTGGCGTGGCCGTGGGCGCCAATGCACTGGAGTCCTACAGCAAGGCCTTCCAGACCGACCCCACCAGTGCGTTTGGCGGCATCATCGCGCTGAACACCGAGCTGGACGAAGCTGCAGCCCAGCAGATCTCCAAGCAGTTTGTCGAAGTGCTGATGGCACCGAGCTTCACAGCTGGCGCGCTGGACGTGTTCAAGAGCAAGGTCAATGTGCGCATTCTCCAGATCGCGTTGCCCAAGGGCGGCTCCAGCGATTGGGACAATGGCCGCAACGCCATGGACATGAAGCGCATCGGCTCCGGCATCCTGCTGCAGACCGCTGACAACCACGAGCTGACACTGGCCGACCTCAAGGTGGTCACCACCAAGCAGCCCACGCAAGACGAGCTGAACGACCTGCTGTTCGCCTGGAATGTGGCCAAGTTCGTCAAGTCCAACGCCATCGTCTTCTGCAAGGGCGGCATGACCATGGGCGTGGGCGCCGGCCAGATGAGCCGCCTGGACTCCGCGCGCATTGCATCCATCAAGGCCGGCCACGCCAATCTGAGCCTGGCCGGTACCGTGGTAGCCAGCGATGCCTTCTTCCCGTTCCGCGACGGTCTGGATGTCGTCGTCGATGCCGGTGCCACCTGCATCATCCAGCCCGGCGGCTCGATGCGCGACGACGAGGTGATCGCCGCCGCCAACGAGCGCGGCGTGGCCATGGTATTCAGCGGTGTGCGCCACTTCAGGCATTGAGTTTTTGAGTCTTTTCGGCCTCTAGCCCCCGCGGAACCTGCACATGCAGCTACTGAATTGGTAGCGATATGTGTGGGTTTTGTTTTTGTGGCGGCGTATCATGGCTCACATGACCACTCCTACCAAACGCGCGGCGCCGGCTCGCGCCAAGCCGGCTGCCAAATCCACGGTGCCGATCAAAGCATCTTCGGAGCCTTTTCTTCGCTTCTACCACTCGAAAGAACTGCGCGCCAGGACGCTGAAAGTACTGTCGACCCTGGAGGCATGTGACGACCCTACGGAGCACTGCGGTGTGCTGACCGACCTGATCCTGGAACTGGTGGATAGCGGGATGGACTACTACTTCCTGCGCTCGCTCAAGGCCACCGGGGCGGGATTCGTGGCCCAGCAATCTGCGTCCCTGGGGTTGGTCGGCGTGAAGAAGGTCATGGGCACGGTGATTCGCAATGTGCTGGGACGCATGAGCGGGCCGCAATTGCTCTCGGTCTGCGCCACCTTGCGCGAGCTCATGGAGTGAACGGGCGCCCAAAGCAAAAGGGCTGAATGTCAAATTGGCATCCAGCCCCCGCACAATATGCGTGAGTAGCTATATTTATAGCAACTTGAAAACGTCTGCCGCCGCCGCTACGGCTTCAGCAATGTCGGCATCGGTGTGCGCAGCACTCATGAAGCCCGCTTCGTACAGAGCCGGGGCAATGTAGACGCCGCGGTCCAGCAGACCGTGGAACAGCGTGTTGAAACGCTGGTTGTCGGTGGTCATGACGGTGGCGTAGTTCTGCGGCAGGTCCTTGAACAGGAAGAAGCCGAACATGCCGCCCTGCGAGTCGCCACAGAAGTCCACACCGGCTTTGTCCGCCGCGCCTTGCAGGCCGCTGATGAACGATTGGGTCTTGCGGGACAGTTCCTCGTAAAACCCGGGTTTGCGGATCTCGCGCAGGGTGGCCAGTCCGCAGGCGGTAGCCACCGGATTGCCCGACAAGGTGCCGGCCTGGTACACCGGGCCCAGCGGTGCGAGTTGTTCCATCACCGCGCGCTTGCCACCAAAGGCCGCCAGCGGCATGCCGCCGCCAATCACTTTGCCCATGACGGTGACATCGGGCTCAAAGCCGGGGAGGGCCTTGGCGTACACGCTTTGTGCGCTACCCAGCGCGACGCGAAAGCCAGTCATGACTTCGTCAAACACAAACATGGCCCCGTATTCGGTACACAACTCGCGGCAGCGCTTCATGAAGGGAACCGAGGCACGCACAAAGTTCATGTTGCCGGCGATGGGCTCGATGATCAGGCAGGCCAGTTCCTTGCCGTGCAAAGCAAAGGCTTCTTCCAGTTGCGCGACGTTGTTGTATTCCAGCACCAGGGTGTGCTGCACCACCTCGGCCGGTACGCCTGCGCTGGTGGCGTGGCCAAAGGTGGCCAGGCCAGAGCCGGCCTTGACCAGCAGCGCATCGGCATGGCCGTGGTAGCAGCCTTCAAACTTGATGATCTTGCTGCGCCCGGTGGCGCCACGCGCCAGGCGGATAGCGCTCATGCTGGCTTCGGTGCCACTGCTTACCAGGCGCACCATGTCCATGGAAGGCACCAGGCTCAGGATTTCTTCGGCCAGTTCGACTTCGCGCTCTGTCGGTGCGCCAAACGAGAAGCCTTCGAGCACGGCCTTTTGTACGGCTTCCACCACCGCGGGGTGGCCGTGGCCCAGAATCATCGGGCCCCAGGAGCCGATGAAATCGATGTAGCGCTTGTCGTTGGCATCCCAGAAATAGGCACCTTGCGCGCGGGCTACAAAACGTGGTGTGCCGCCTACGGCCTTGAAGGCCCGTACGGGGGAGTTCACGCCGCCGGGAATGACTTGGCGGGCACGGTCGAAGAGTTGCTGGTTGCGGTCCATAGGGGGTTCAGTGGCGGGTGTCGTTGGGAGAGATTTCAAAACTGGATTCCTGTGCGTCTTCCTCGTCGTCGTCTTCTGTGTGCGCCCAGAACAGGCGATCAGGCAGCACATTGCCCATGCCGGGACGGAAGCCGCCTTCGAGGCAGCGGTCAAGATAACTCAGGGCTTCGGAGACGGCTTCGGTCAGTTCGGTGTCGCTGGCGATCAGCGCAGTCAGTGCAGCGGAGAGGGTTTCCCCTGCACCAAAGAAGCTGGCTTCAAAGCGTTCAAACTTGTGGGAGCACAGTACTGCGGTGGGCGAACTCAGAACGTTGTCGATAAATTGGTCCGGCAAGGGGATGCCGGTGACCAGGGTGTAGGCCACACCGAACTCGTTGGCAGCGCGGGCAATGTCACGGGCAGTGGGGCTGCGTTCCAAATTCCAGTCTGGGAGAAGCCAGCGGGACAAAGTGCTGTGGTTTCCAACCAACACTGTGGTCTGGGGTAATAGTAACTCTGTGCAAGCGTCCTGATACAAATCGATCTGGTCTTCCTGCCACCACGAGAGGTCGGGCATGTAGGTAATCAGCGGTACATCTGAGTAGTCCGAGGCCAGTTCTGCGATGGCGCTGAGGTTCTCTGGCGTACCGACAAACCCGACCTTGAAAGCCTGTACCGGCACGTCTTCCAGAATGGCACGTGCCTGTTCGGAAACAGCTTCGTCGTCAAAGGCAAAGTGGTCGTACACCTCGGAGGTATCCCGGGCGTAGGCCCCGGTAATGACGGGCAGTGCGTGGGCGCCGACCGATGCGATGGTCATGAGGTCGGCGGTGATTCCGGCAGCTCCACTGGGGTCGTTGGCGTTGAAGACCATGACGCTGGCCGCCGGACCGTCGTCCATGGAGTTTTCTTCAAGGTCGGGAGAAATGGATGCCGGCAGCATGGAGCCTGTCCTTGTGTTTGCCGTCAGGCAGAATGGGGCGCTTCGGGCTGGCATTCATTTTTTTGATGCGTTTGCCTCTATACAATCGTTGCATTCTATTCGAAGGCCCTATAAGCTGTGACCGACACAAAAACCTGGATGTGTCTTATTTGTGGTTGGATTTATGACGAGGCCACTGGTGCGCCGGATCATGGAATTGCACCCGGTACCCTTTGGGCGGATGTACCCATGAACTGGACGTGCCCGGAGTGTGGCGCCCGCAAAGAAGACTTTGAGATGGTTCAGATCTGATCATGGAACGTATTGGCGGTGCAAGCTGTTTGCACACGTAATCGCCGCTAGAGGAGCAAAGCCCCGTGAGTACCACATTCAAAGTCCTGGTGGTGGATGACAGCAACACCATTCGACGCAGTGCAGAGATTTTTCTCAAGCAGGGCGGGCACGAAGTATTGCTGGCCGAAGACGGCTTTGATGCGTTGGCCAAGGTCAACGACTACCAACCTGATTTGATTTTCTGCGACATATTGATGCCGCGCCTTGACGGCTATCAAACTTGCGCAATCATCAAGCGCAACGCAAAATTTTCTGCTGTGCCTGTTGTTATGCTGTCCTCCAAGGATGGTGTGTTTGACAAGGCGCGCGGGCGTATGGTCGGAGCGCAGGACTATCTGACCAAACCCTTTACCAAAGAGCAACTGTTGCAGGCAGTGCAACAGTTCGGTGCAGTATTGCAAGGAGCTAACTGATGGCGATCAATAAAGTGCTTGTTGTTGATGATTCAAAAACTGAGCAGATGTTTATGACGGATTTGCTCCAGCGCAACGGTTTTTCCGTGCGTACGGCGGACAACGCCGATGATGCATTCAAGCGACTGGCTGAGGAGAAGCCCGATCTGATTCTCATGGACGTTGTGATGCCCGGTCAGAACGGCTTTCAACTGACGCGCGCCATCAATCGCACGCCGGAATACACGGATATCCCGATTTTTATCTGCACCAGCAAGAGCCTGGAGACGGATCGGGTTTGGGGCATGCGTCAGGGCGCGCGTGAGTACATCACCAAGCCGGTCAATGGCGCCGAGTTGATGGCAAAAATCAAGGCGTTGGGCTGATTTCGCACGATGGCCAACCGCGAAGCACTCCGAGACCTTCAGGCACGACTGGCCAACCGATTGCAGGCCGCACGCGTGGAAGGCGCTGCGGTTGCGTGGTTGGCTGTCCGGGCAGGGGGGCATAGATACCTTTTACCTTTAGGCCAGTCGGGCGAAATATTCCCGTTGGCCAATCTGCAACCCGTACCCTACACCTCGGAGTGGTTCCGGGGGGTGCTCAATATCCGCGGAGGTCTCTACGGGGTAGTGGATCTTTCCGGGTTCGTTTCTGCCAGCGGTGGTGCAGAACGTGCCGAGGCCGCTCCAACCGAAGCCAGCGTTGTCACGCTCAATCCACAACTGGAAGTTAACTGCGCTGTGCAGATTGACAGCCTGGCAGGCCTGCGCGGGGCGGATGCTTTTGCGTCGTCCACGCCTGCGCCATCCGGCTCGCCGGAGTATTTCGGCAACTGTTTTGTAGACACTGGTGGCGTAGTCTGGCAGGAAATCAACCTGCGAACACTGTCCCAGACCCCATTGTTTTTGAGTATCAGCGCTTAGTCCATTTTGAAGGCCGCACCATGTCCGTCGTCGATCAGCTAAAGAACCTTTTTTCCAAAAAACCGTCGGAATCCGAGTTGGAGTCCCGCCTGAGCCTGGGCATTCCCTATGAAACGACCAACCAGGGCATTGTGGAAACAGTGCAGGATGACCGGACTGCTGCTCCGCAGGCCTCGCCGGTACCGGCAGCGGAGCCCGCAGTAGCGGCTGCAGTCGACGAGGAAGACTTGGGCGAAAACATTCGCGTGCCGGGTTTGGGTGCACGCCCGGTGGCTCAACACCAGCGGATTCTTTTTGTATTGCTGGGCTTCTCGCTGCTGCTGCTGGCTTTGGGTACTTTCTATGCACTAGGTCAGTCTGACAAGGTTGCCCAGCAGTTGAGCGCAACCGGCCAGTCCCTGATGCAATCGCAACGTCTGGCCAAATCGGTATCGCAGGCGTTGGTGGGTAGTGCGCAGGCGTTCCCCGACGTGGCGGAAAGCTCTGACGTCCTTGCCAAGACCACCCGTGGTTTGATGGATGGTGACGATGCGCTGCGTCTGACGGCATTGGACGGCAGCTACAAGGAAGATCTCGACAAAGTATTGCCTCTGGTGGACCGTGCCGAAAAGAACGCCAAGGCCGTGATGGGGCAGCAAAAGATCCTGACCCAGATCGGAACCTCGTTGCGCCTGATTAACCGCCAGTCTGCAGACCTGCTTGAAATCGCCGAAACGGTCTCTTCCCTCAAGTTGCAGCAGAACGCCCCCGCGATCGAGATTTCTGCGGTGGGTCAACTGGTGATGTTGACTCAGCGGATTGGCAAGTCGTCCAACGAATTCCTGACTTCCGAGGGCGTGAGCCCGGAGGCGGTGTTCCTGTTGGGCAAAGATCTGAATACCTTCAAGGAAATTTCGGAAGGTCTGCTCAACGGCAGCAGCGAACTGCGTCTGGCGGCGACCAAGGATGCTGCAACACGCGAGCAGATTGAAGCCCTGATTCAGCTGTATGAAGATACCCGTGTGCAGGCGGGAGCTATTTTGGGGAACTTGCAGGGGCTGGTGGCAGCGCGTGAAGCGCAGGCAGCCATCATTGCTGACAGCGAGCCATTGCGTCGGAATCTGGAAGAGTTGCAGGTCAAATTGGCCGGTCAGACGGGTATCGGTGGCGGTGCTTTGGTGGTGCTGATTGTGGCGGCCATATTTGCGCTGCTGTGCGCGGCTGGCTTGTCGTATGTGCAGGTGCAAGATATTCGCAAGCGTCAGGTCGTTGCGGAAGACCAGCGTCTTGAAGCGGAGCGCCAGGAGCACGAAGCCAAGCGCGTCAACGATGCGAACCAGGCTGCGATTTTGCGGTTGATGAATGAGTTGCAGACAGTGGCTGAAGGGGATTTGACCCAAGAGGCGACTGTGACGGAAGACATCACGGGTGCTATCGCGGACTCGGTGAATTACACCGTGGAAGAGTTGCGCTCTCTGGTGGCCAGCGTGCAAAGCACGGCCTCCCGGGTGGCACAAACCACTTCGGAGGTGGATGCAACGTCTACGGAACTGCTGGCAGCTTCCAACGAGCAGCTGCATGAAATTCGTCAGACTGGTCAATCGGTTGTTGAAATGGCTGGACGAATCAATGATGTGTCAGCCCAGGCGCAGGAATCGGCCCGTGTAGCGCGGCAGTCGCTGCAGGCCGCCGAGTCGGGACTGGCCGCGGTGCAAAACGCCATCGGCGGTATGAACGCCATTCGTGACCAGATTCAGGATACGTCCAAGCGCATCAAGCGGCTGGGTGAGTCTTCGCAGGAGATTGGTGAAATTACGGAACTGATTTCGGACATTACCGAACAGACCAACGTTCTGGCGCTGAATGCCGCTATCCAGGCAGCTTCCGCCGGTGAAGCGGGTCGCGGCTTCTCGGTGGTTGCGGAAGAGGTTCAGCGACTGGCGGAACGTTCTGCAGATGCTACGCGCCAGATTTCTGCACTGGTGAAGGCGATTCAGACCGACACACAGGATGCCATTGGCGCTATGGAGCGCTCGACCCAGGGTGTGGTGGAAGGAGCCAAGCTGTCCGACAACGCAGGTACCGCGCTGACCGAAATTGACCGCGTGTCACGCCGGGTGGCTGACCTGATTGAACAAATTTCGAACTCTGCCTCCCGGGAAGCCGGATTGGCCAACGAAGTGGCTGACAACATCCAGCACATTTTTGCGGTGACCGAGCAGACCGGTGAGGGTACCCGGGTGACCGCTGGCCAGGTGCGGGAACTTTCCCGGATGGCAGAAGAGTTGCGCCAGTCTGTGTCCCGTTTCAAGATCAGCTAAGCGCGATCACGGTTGCATCCCATTGAGAGTGAAGCCCAGGAGAGCCTGCATCCATGTCATCGAATCCCAATGCAACTGCTGTGAATGATCCGGCGCTCAACGATCTGGGCCCGTTGGCGTGGGTGCTTGACGAGCTGCGCAAGTCGCTTGACGGGGCAACCAAAGCCATGCGCAGGTTTGTGCGGGATGCCGAGCTTGCGCGCGGGTCGGATCTGACGGAACTGGATGCCAGTCACCTGCGTATTGCTCGCCAGCAGCTGCACCAGGCCGTGGGGGCGCTGGAGATGGTCGGCATGGTGGCCCCGGCCAAGCTACTCCGTGGCATGGAGGCGTTAGCCCAAAAATTTGTTCAGCGCCCCGAATTGTGCAGTGATGATGCAGCGGCCCGGCTGGAGCGGGCGAGCTTCGCTTTGACGGAGTTTCTGGAAGGCGTTCTCAAGGGCAAGAGTGCGTCTCCGGTTGCACTTTTTCCGCAATACCGTGCAGTCATGGAGTTGGGGAGTGCTGAACGTGTGCATCCGGCCGACTTGTGGCCCACAGAATGGCGTTGGCACCATGTGGAGCCGTCGGCTCAGGTAGAGGCGCGCTCCTATGCGCCAGCGCTGCGGTCGCGGCTGGACCAGGCGGTTCTTAAAATCGTGAAATCCGGCGATCGGCAGGCTGCCAGTCGTCTGGCCGGATTGTGCGAAGGGCTCGCTGCCGGGCAAACTGCTGCCGGGCCGCGTTCCTTTTGGGCCTTCGCCGCTGGTTTTTTTGAGGCCATGGGGTTAGGTCTGTTGCCCGAAGATGTTTACACCAAGCGTACTTCATCACGAATCCTGCAACAGTATGCCTCTCTGGCCAAGGGTGATACGGAAGTGTCGGACCGGTTGGCGCAGGATCTGGTTTTTTTCTGCTCTATTGCTGTTCCCGAAGAAGGGCAATCTGCTCCCGCATTGATGGCTGTTCGTACGGCCTACGGCTTTGACAATACGCGTCCTGTGGATTACGAGACCGAGCAGTTTGGCCGGTTTGATCCTGCGCTGTTGGTGCTGGCCCGCAAGCGCATTGCTTCGGCGGCCGAAACCTGGTCTGCGTTGGCAGGTGGAGATACCAACCGCCTCAAGGCTGCATCCGAGCAGTTCGCGGCGGTGGCAGATTCCATGGTGAAGTTGCACCCAGAGAGTGCAGCCTTGGCGCGTGCACTCAATGGAGCCATCGATGTGACAGTGCGCTCCGGGGCAGCGCCAGCGCCGGCCGTTGCCATGGAAGTGGCGACCACCATTCTGTATCTGGAGGCCGCGTACGAGGATCTGGATCCGACCGATAGCCACATGGTTGAGCGTGGGGTTCGACTGGCGCAGCGTCTGCAAAATGTCAGTGACGGCGGCGAGTCCGAGTCCATGGAAGCATGGATGGAAGAGCTGTATCGCCGTGTCAGCGACCGGCAGACCATGGGCAGTGTTGTGGATGAACTGCGGACCAGTCTGGGCGAGGTGGAGACATCTCTGGATCAGTTTTTCCGCAATCCCACGGACAAGACGCCGTTGCGCGAAGTTCCAAGCCAGTTGTCCCAGATGCGCGGTGTCTTTTCTGTTTTGGGGCTGGACCAGCCATCACTGGCTGCATTGCGCATGCGGTCCAGTGTCGAGATGCTGTTGGTGGACGACGTGGATGTCGATGCGGCGCGTACCGGCATCTTTGAGAAACTGGGAAACAGTTTGGGGGCATTGGGCTTCCTGATTGACATGCTGAGCTATCAGCGTGCACTTGCGAAGAAGCTTTTTGTCTACGATGAGGAGTTGGGTGAGTTCAAGCCTCTGATGGGGCGTGAGCGCTCCGCAGCGCCCGAGCGGGACGTACCCGCGTCTGCCAAAGCTGATTCCGGTTTTGCTGCGTTGCAATCTCCTGTGTCGGCAACAGCTCCGTTGGCGTCTGAGGCATCTGCCGCTCCTGCGGTTTCTACGCCCGACGACGATGACGATACCGAGTTGCTGGAAATCTTCCTTGATGAGGCGCGTGAGGTTGTTGGGAATGGGCTGTCTGCCATACGTGCGTTGGCTGAAGATCCCTCTAATCTTGCAGATCAGACCACTTTGCGCCGAGCCTTCCACACGCTCAAGGGTAGTTCCCGTATGGTGGGGTTGACAGAATTCGGTGAAGCTGCCTGGTCGTTTGAGCAATTGCTCAATGCATGGCTGGCAGAGCAGCGCCCTGCAAGTGACGAACTGGTTTCGTTGTCTGGCTCGGCGATGGCGGCTTTGGGTCGCTGGGTCGAGGATATCGGCGCAAAGCAGGATGCCGCGTGGAGTTCCGCCGACTTTCGACAGTCGTCAGACGCGCTGCGCCAGGGAGGCACCCTGATTCCGCTGAGTACGCCTGGAGATGCAGAGCCGGGCATACCCGTATCCGAGGAGCTGGACCAGGCTGATCTCGGCGGGACCTACGAGCTGGAAGAAGTGGAACATGTGGACTTTGCTTCCACAGAAATGTCCGATCTGCTCGATGCGCCAGCAGATGCCCCAAGCGTGGACGCCACACAGCAACATCCGAAATTTGAGTCGACACAACTTGTCGGCAGCGGGTTGCTGGAGGAGCATGAGCCGCGACCCGACTTCCAGAGCACGCAAGTATTCGATCTTGATGCGACGAAGGGTCTTCACCAGGGCAATGAACAGTCCACGCAGCCAGCCGATGTGTTGGAAGGCATTGACCTCGGGGATTTCGACTTCGGTAAGCCTGCTGAGGAGGCCAAACCGCAGACGGATGCAGCTCCAGAAGCCGCTCTGGATCTGGATTTTGCATTGGACAGCACACCTGGCGAAACGAACAGCGTTGTCGAGGGTGGTGCACAGGCCGTTGAGCCGGAAGAAAATAGCGGTGGTGACGAGCAAGTCAAGGTCATTGGGCCATTGCGTCTGAGCATCCCGCTGTACAACGTGTATTTGAATGAGGCGGACGAGTGGTCGCGCCGCCTGCAGACGGAGCTGAGCGAATGGGCGCTGGAACTGCATCGGCCGCTGCCAGATGCGGCCGTGGCTTTGGCGCACTCACTGTCAGGAAGCTCTGCCACTGTGGGCTTCTCCGCACTGTCCGAGATGGCACGCGCTCTGGAGCATGCTCTTCAGCATGTGCAATTGCACGGTCAGGGCGAGGCGGGTCACGCTCTGGTTTTCAATAATGCTTCGGAAGATATTCGACGGCTGCTTCATCAATTTGCTGCCGGTTTTCTCAAAGAACCCGATGCGGCAGTACTGGAGGCTTTGCAGGCGATCATCGAGACGGACTTCCTTGCGCCTGAATTGGAGTTGGAGTCCGAGCGTGAGCCAGTGACCGAATCCCGTTTGATGGAAATGGCTGAAACGCTCACCCCCTCCGCCATAGAGGAAGAAGAGGTCCCGGTCCAGAAGCTGGAGGAAGCGCCTGTACACAATGCGGTGGCAGCGGTGGCAGCACCTCTCAATGTCGTTGATGCGCATGTGGAGGATATCGACGCTGTAGACAACATCGACCTGGATTTGTTGCCCATTTTTGAAGAAGAGGCGCAGGAATTGTTGCCCGCATTGGGTACGGCATTGCGCCAATGGGTTGCAAGGCCAGACAATCTGGGTGCTCGCGGTGAAATACTGCGGGTCTTGCACACGCTCAAAGGAAGTGCGCGCCTCGCAGGCGCAATGCGTTTGGGCGAAATGGCCCACCGCATGGAGTCCAGCATTGAGCAGCTGGGTTCGGAGAATCTTCAGGCTGTGCAGCTGGAGCCCCTGCTGTCGCGTTTTGATGCATTGCAGGCGACTTTTGAGGGCTTGGGTCAGGAATCGCAGGCGCAGGAAGTGCTGCCTCAGGAAGCCGCTGTTGCCACGTCAGCTGCTGTCGCGGCCAAGCCATTTGCACCAGTCGCCAAAGCGGCTGGGGTGGAGGGGATTGCTCCGGCACCCGTACGCTCGACTGCCAATCAGTCTGTACGGGTGAAGTCGCAATTGCTGGATCGTCTGGTCAACCAGGCGGGAGAGGTGATGATCAGTCGATCGCGCATGGAGTCGCGACTCTCCCAATTGCGCACATCGCTTTTCGAGCTGGACGAAAATCTTGTCAGGTTGCGCCAGCAACTGCGCGATGTGGAGTTGCAGGCAGAGTCACAAATGCAGTCCCGATTGGCCCAAACCAAGGACGCCGCACAGGGCTTCGACCCTCTGGAATTCGACCGGTTTACCCGTGTTCAGGAGCTCACCCGCATGATGGCTGAGTCGGTCAACGACGTGGCCACGGTGCAACGCAGCCTTCAGCGCACTGTGCAGGGTACGGAAGATGATCTGATTGCACAAGGGCGCCAGG
Organism: Pseudomonadota bacterium; assembly: GCA_963205375.1. Lineage (GTDB taxonomy): Bacteria > Pseudomonadota > Gammaproteobacteria > Burkholderiales > Burkholderiaceae_C > Allorhodoferax. The sequence continues at coordinate 6,024 of CAUJJV010000091.1, read as the reverse complement.
CGCGTGAACTACAACGTGACCTGTTGCGTACGCGGATGGTCGAATTTGAAGGTATTTCGGACCGGCTGTATGGTGTGGTTCGTCAGGCAGCGAAAGAATCCGGCAAGCAGGTCAAGCTCGACATTGTGGGCGGCTCGATTGAAATGGATCGTGGCGTTCTGGACCGCATGACGCCTGCATTCGAGCACATGCTTCGCAATGCGGTGGGCCACGGTATCGAGAGTGCAGCAGCGCGCGCCGAGGCCGGCAAGCCAGCGATCGGCACCATTACCATCACGATTCAGCAGGAAAGCAACGACGTGTCGGTTGCTTTCACCGACGATGGTGGCGGTCTGCATCTGGACAAGATTCGCGCCAAGGCAGTGGCTAACGGACTGGTTATGGACAGCGCCAATTTGTCTGAGGCCGAGGCTGCAGAACTGTTGTTCATGCCGGGATTCTCAACGGCTGATCACATCACAGAGTTGTCCGGCCGCGGTATCGGCATGGATGTGGTGCGATCGGAGGTGAATGCTCTGGGCGGACGCATCGAGACCGCGACCCAGCTGGGTAGCGGTACGACCTTCAAACTGGTGTTGCCGCTGACCACAGCGGTCACCCAGGTGGTGATGCTGCGGATGGGCGAGTTCACTATTGGTGTGCCAGCCAACCTGATGGAAACCGTCTTGCGGATTCCCAGTGCCCACCTGGACAAGGCGTATGCCGATGATGCCTATGACATGGCCGGGCAGTTGGTTCCTTTCTTCTGGGCTGGTGCCTTGCTTCAAATTTCTGCCAAGAGTATGGAGCCCGTCACCAAGACATCCCAGGTGGCCGTGTTCCGAAGTGCGGGCCAGCGGCTGGCCATGCACGTGGATGAAGTGCTGGGCAACCGCGAGGTCGTGGTGAAGAACTTGGGCCCTCAGCTGGCGCGACTGCCAGGACTAGCCGGCATGTCTGTGCTGGCTTCGGGCTCCGTGGTACTGATTTACAACCCCGTTGCGCTCGCGACGGTGTATGGCGAACAGGCCCGTCTGTTGCACAAGCAGGCCAGTTCTCCAGTTCAGGGTATTGCCTCCAGCAGTGTGGTCAACATGGGCGTGGACCTCCTGCCATTGGTGCTGGTGGTAGACGACTCCATCACGGTGCGGCGTGTGACGCAGCGCTTGCTCAAGCGCGAAGGCTACCGAGTGGCCTTGGCCAACGATGGCTTGCAGGCCCTTGAGCGCCTCCAGGAAGAAAAGCCCGCTGTCGTGCTCTCCGACATCGAAATGCCTCGCATGGATGGTTTTGACTTGGTGCGCAATATCCGGGCAGACGAGAAGCTGCGCGACCTGCCCATCATCATGATCACCTCGCGGATCGCCGAGAAGCATCGGGAGCATGCCCGTGAACTCGGCGTGGACCACTACCTTGGCAAGCCGTATTCTGAAGACCAGTTGCTGGAATTGGTGCGCAGCTATTGCGGTGTTGCCGTTGAGGCTTGAACCGTCTTGCGTACTACGGCATAGCGCTGCAGGGTGCGTTCGCGTGCCGCGGCCAGGTCGATGATGGGCGTCGGGTAGTCCTTGCCCAGTACTACGCCTGACGCGGCCATCTCCAGCGGTTTGGCCAGCCAGGGTGCATGGATGCTCTTGGGGCCAAGCGTCGCCAACTGCGGCAGGTACCGTCGGATGAATTTTCCTTCTGCATCAAATTTCTCGCTCTGACTGACCGGATTGAAGATCCGGAAGTAGGGTTGGGCATCGCAACCACTGGAGCTGACCCACTGCCAGCCGCCGTTGTTGGCAGACAGGTCAAAGTCATTGAGCTTTTCGGCAAAGTAGTGTTCGCCCCAACGCCAGTCGATACCCAGGTGTTTGACCAGAAAGCTGCCTGTCACCATGCGCAATCGGTTGTGCATATACCCCGTCTGGTTGAGCTGCAGCATGGCGGCGTCCACCAGCGGGAAGCCCGTCTTGCCATCGCACCAGGCTTTGAACAGGCTCTGCGCATGTGCTCCCTGCTCCCAGGCAATGGAGTCATATTCCGGCTTGAAGGCCCGCTCTGCCACATGAGGAAAGTTGGCCAGTATCTGGAAATAAAAATCGCGCCAGATCAGTTCGCCCAGCCAGGTGGACGCCCCGGTACTGCCCGCCATCTGGCGCTGCAGTGCCAGTGACACCAGCTGCCGGATCGACACGGTGCCAAAGCGCAAATGCACACTGAGGTAGCTTGGTCCCTTGATGGCCGGGAAGTCTCGCGTCTGGTCATACTGGTCCATGCGTTCCCAGAAATCGTCGAGCAGTGTGCGTGCCCCGGATTCTCCGACAGGAATACGGAGCTGCTGTAGGTTGGTGGCTTCGAAGCCCAGCATCTCCAGGCTGGGGACTGGCTGACAATGGGGCTGTGGTCGTGCAGCTAGGGCTTGCCCCAGGGAGCCAATGGAATACTGTGCAATCGGGGCCTCGTCCAGGCGCCTGCGCCACGCGCGCATGTAGGGAGTGAAAACTCCGTACGGGTGCCCTGCCTGGGTGAGCAGTTCTCGTCGCTCCAGAATGACGTGGTCCTTGACGGTCTGGAAAGCGATGCCAAGGTCCTGTAGTTGGCGACGCACACTTTCATCGCGTGCCACGGCCTGGGGTTCGTAATCGTGTGCCGCAAAGACGACGTCAACGCCCAGGGCCTGGGCCAGTTGCACGACTTCTTCCGCTGCCTGTCCGTGGCACACGATCAGCCCAGCATCCGGCTTGGCTGCCAGGGTGCGCAGATTGCCATCAAGCTCTACCAGCGATTCACGAATGAACTCCACACGGCGATCCTGGCGCGGTAAAGGGTCCAGAATCGCCCGGTCGAAAACGAAAGTGCAGTGCACTTGTGCGCACTGCTGCAGGGCCGCGGTCAGTGCGGCATTGTCGTGGCAGCGCAAGTCGCGCCGGAACCAGACCAGTCCTTTGGAAAATTGTGGATGCATCCCAGCCGCTAAAATCAGTTCATGTCTGGCGATTCTGCTCCTATCAACCTCACGAACCATTTTTTGATCGCAATGCCCGCATTGGACGATGCAATATTTGGCAAAAGTGTGGTCTATGTGTGCGAGCACAGTGAACGGGGGGCCCTGGGGCTTGTCATCAACAAACCTGCGGACATGCGGATGGAGTCCCTGTTCAGCAAGGTGGACCTCCCCCTCAACCGGACAGATTTGACGGACAGCCCCGTGTTTCAGGGTGGCCCAGTCCAGACCGAGCGCGGTTTTGTGCTGCACGAGTCGATCCTGGTCTCACCTGAAAAATCGGATGAGCCGTTGTATGCGTCCACCATGGTGATTCCCGGCGGACTGGAAATGACCACTTCCCGGGATGTGCTGGAGGCCCTTTCCAGTGGTGCGGGCCCCCGCAAGGTGCTGGTGTCGCTGGGCTATTCGGCCTGGGGTGAAGGCCAGCTGGAGTCCGAACTCGGCGAAAACAGTTGGCTGACGGTGGGGGCTGATCCGGCAGTGATTTTTGACACGCCAGTAGACCAGCGGTATGCCAAGGCCCTGTCCCTGCTGGGGCTGCAGGCCTGGATGATCTCGTCCCAGGTGGGGCACGCATGAACGCTGCGCCCATGGCCAGCGCCGTGGCAGTGCCGGCATCGCTTTCCACTTTTATTGCTTTCGATTTCGGCATGAAGCGCACCGGCGTCGCGGTGGGCAACCGCATTCTGGGCACCGCCCAACCGCAGGCTTCCATCGTGGCGCAAGGGGATGCCCGGTTTGACCACATTGCCCTGCGGCTCAAGGAATGGCAGCCCGATGCCATCGTCATTGGCGTGCCGTACCACCCGGACGGCGCTGCGCATGAAAACACCGCGCGTGCCAAGAAGTTTGGCCGGCAACTGCACGGCCGGTTCCACTTGCCGGTGTTTGAGGTCGATGAGCGCTACAGCACCACGGAGGCGATTGCCAGTGGTGCCAAGGATGCCGATGCAGCGTCGGCCTGCATCATTCTGGAACAGTTTCTGAGGAGTTTGACGTGAGTACTTTGAATTTGAGCGGCGCAGGGCCGTCCCAAGACGCGAAGGCCCCCATGGGGGGCAGCGACGACACGTCAGTGCGGAGCGTGGGGGCACTATTGCTGGATGCGGAGGCGCTGTACCGTGAATTGCTACGCGGTGTGCGCTCACTGTGTGGCGCAGAGACGCGCCTGGTGGGCATTACTTCGGGTGGTGCCTGGCTGGCCGAGCGCCTGCAGAAAGACCTGAATCTTCCGGGCAAGGCGGGTGCGATTTCTTCCTCAATGCACCGCGACGATTTTGCGCAACGCGGCCTGGCCTCGGGCGGGCAGACGCAATTGCCGTTCGATGTGAATGGGGCGGATATCCTGATCCTGGACGACGTCCTGTACACCGGCCGCACGATCCGCGCAGTGATCAATGAACTGTTTGACTACGGGCGCCCCGGCTGTGTCCGGCTGGCGGTGCTGGTGGATCGGGGGGGGCGCGAGTTGCCGGTGCAGGCTGACTTTGCTGCTGCGCGCGTCACCCTGGGCAAGAGCCAGTCACTGGCGCTGGCACGCAGCGATGCCGGTGTGTTCAGCTTTAACGTGAAGGAGGGATAACCGGTGCTGTACAAACGCAACCCGCAACTCAACAAGCATGGCGAGTTGGTCCATCTGCTTTCCATCGAAGGGCTGCCCAAGAGCATCCTGACCCACATCCTGGACACTGCAACCAACTTTGTGTCGGTCAATGACCGGGAAGTGAAGAAGGTTCCGCTGCTGCGGGGAAAGAGTGTGTTCAACCTGTTCTTCGAGAACTCCACGCGCACCCGCACTACGTTCGAGATTGCTGCCACGCGCCTGTCGGCCGACGTGATCAACCTCGACATCGCACGCTCCAGTGCCTCCAAGGGCGAGTCCTTGCTCGACACGATTGCCAACCTCAGTGCCATGGCCGCCGACATGTTTGTCGTGCGCCACAGTGAGTCGGGTGCGCCTTACCTGATCGCCCAGCACGTGGCACCCCATGTGCATGTGATCAATGCCGGTGACGGCCGCCATGCCCACCCCACACAAGGGTTGCTGGACATGTTCACCATCCGCCACTACAAGAAGGACTTTTCCAACCTTACGGTGGCCATCGTGGGCGATGTGCTGCATTCGCGGGTGGCGCGTTCTGATATCCATGCCCTGACCACCCTGGGTGCTGCCGAGGTGCGCGTGGTGGGACCCAAGACGCTGGTGCCGTCCGACATGGCCCAGATGGGCGTACGGGTCTGCCACACGCTGGAAGAAGGTATCAAGGACTGCGACGTCATCATCATGCTGCGCCTGCAGAACGAGCGCATGAGCGGTGCGCTGCTGCCTTCAATGCATGAGTTCTTCAAGAGCTTTGGCCTCACGCCCGAGAAGCTGCTGCTGGCCAAGCCCGATGCCATCGTGATGCACCCCGGTCCCATCAACCGCGGTGTGGAAATTGACTCGGCGGTGGTGGATGGCAATCAGAGCGTGATCCTGCCGCAGGTGACGTTTGGTATTGCAGTGCGCATGGCAGTGATGAGCATCGTTGCGGGGAATGAAGCATGAAGATATTGATCCAGGGTGGCCGCGTCATCGATCCGGCCAGTGGTTTTGATGAAAAAGCCGATGTAGCCCTCGCCAATGGTGCGGTGGTAGCTATTAAAAATGTAGCAAACGACTTTGTGCCGGACCAGGTGATGGATGCCACTGGTTGCATCGTGATGCCCGGTCTGGTGGACCTGTGTGCACGCCTGCGTGAGTCTGGTCGCCCTCGGGCTGGCGAGCTCAGCAGCGAGCGCGCCGCGGCTGCGGCTGGTGGCGTCACCACCCTGGTGTGTCCGCCCGACACCACGCCGGTGCTCGACGAAGCTGGTCTGGTGGAAATGCTGCATTACCGTACCCAGCTGCAGGGTGGCCCGCGTGTGCTGCCGCTGGGCGCGCTCACGCGTGCGCTGGCTGGCGAGGTGCTCGCGCCCATGCAGCAACTGGCGGATGCCGGTTGCGTGGGTTTTGGCCAAGCCGAAGTTCCACTGGCCAATACGCAGGTACTGCAGCGCGCCCTGCAATA
>CAUJJV010000090.1 GCA_963205375.1 Pseudomonadota bacterium | reverse complement strand
GGCTTGGCGCTTTCCAGCAGTGCATCGACCGCGTGGCGCTGCAGGCGGCCGATGGCCACGGGCACGCCCTCCTGGGTATTGCGCACACAGACCGCCTCGCACAGGTTCTCGGTCGGGCACACCCGGGCGCACATGCCGCCCAGGGGATTGCTCTCCAGAATGGTGCGGGCTGCACCACGCAGGTTCTCGTCGGCAATGCGCTTGATGAACGACGGCACATCGATGCTGGTGGGGCAGGCCGTGGCGCAGGGGGCGTCAAAGCAATACAGGCAGCGCTCGGCTTCGAGCAGCGCCTGCGAGTGCGTCAGGCGGGGCGAGGCGTCGGCAAAGCGCAGTGCGTATTCGCTGGCGGCGAGGCGGCCTGGGCGCACATCGGGCTGGGGGGTAGTGGACACGGACAACTCCTGTTCAAAAATCTGACCATTTAGTCAACTTCTGAAAGGAATGCTAGCAATCCACGTGCCATCTTGTATCTAGGGGTTTGCACTATCCGTGCATCGGCAGGGGGCAGGACGGTTGCTCACGCGTCACACGCCTGTCACCGGGCTGCCGCACAGTGCCACTTTTGACCACACTGGAAATTCCCATGTCGATCCGACTGCTCACCGCTGCTGTGCTTGCCCTTGGACTGTCCGCCTGTGCCACCGGCCCCGGTGCACAACACGGAACCTATTCTTTCGGTGTGTGGGGCGACATGCCCTATAAGAAGGCGGGTGACGAGTCCAAACTGCCTGCCGTGCTGCAAAGCATCAACCAGTCGAACATTGCTTTCTCCATCTATGACGGTGATATCAAGGATGGCAGCTCGAAATGCACCGACGATATCTATACCGATGCCGTGAAAATGTTTGGCACCCTGGTCAAGCCCGTGGTCTACGTGCCCGGTGACAACGAGTGGACCGACTGCCATCGCACCAACAACGGCGGCTTTGATGGTCTGGAGCGTCTGAACCATCTGCGCAAAATCATGTTCCCCACTGCCAACAGCCTTGGCCAGACCACCATGCCCTTGCAGCACCAGGGCAAGCTGGGTGAAAAATATGTGGAAAACACCCGCTTCAGCCATGGCCCTGTGGTGTTCGCAGGTCTCAACGTGCCGGGTAGCAACAACAACGTGGTTCTCTCGGCCAAAGAGTGCACCAACAAGAGCGCGCGCACGCCAGCGCAGTGCGATGCATCGAACGCAGAGTATCTGGAGCGGGATGCGGCCAATGTGGTTTGGCTGGAGCAAACCTTCCAGCAAGCCAAAGACACCGGTGCCCAGGGTGTGGTGCTGGTGATCCAGGCAGACCCCGGCTTTGATCTGCCCGAGACGGAGGAGGTGGACGAAAGCCAGCAGCCCCGGTTCAATGGTTATCGCAACTTCGTGGCACAGGTGATCAAGCAGACCGAGGGTTTCAAGGGCCAGGTGCTGCTGGTGCATGGCGACACCCACTTTTTCAAAGTGGACAAGCCGCTGTACAGCCCCGCCAAACTGCTGCCCAACCTGACCCGCCTGCAGACCTTTGGCAGCCCCAGTCTGCACTGGGTGAAAGTGACAGTGGATGCTGGCAGTGACCAGCTGTTCCAGATTCAGCCGGTCATCGTCCGCCAGCCTTGAGATGTTCTGGCGCAGCGCCTAACCGGCGCTGGCCTGCTGTAACCAGTCAATGAAGCGCTGCAGTGCAGGGCGCACCTGGGTGCCCTCGGGCTGCACCAGGTAATAGAAGCGCTCTCCCGGCAGGGTCTGCGGATGGGCCACCACCAGCGCACCGCTGGCCAGCTCGGCCTCGACCAGCAGCCGCGGAATCAGCCCCACGCCAAGACCGTGCACTGCCGCCGCGGCCGCCATCGAAAACTGTTCGTAGCGCGGACCGGCCAGCACGCTGGCCGGTGCACTGTCCGCGTCATCGACCTCGCCGCCAACCCCCGCAGCCTCCAGCCACTGCGGCCACGCATGGGGCCGGGTGCTTTGCTGGAGCAGGGGTAAGGTTGCCAGCTCTGCCGCAGTCACTGTTGTGCGTCCGCCCAGCAGGGCCGGCGCACACACCGGCAGCACAACCTCGGGCAGCAGGGGCAATGCATGGGTGCCGGCCCACTGCCCGATCGCGTCCGGGGTGCTGGCGTACAGCGCTGCATCAAATTCGGTCTCGGCAAACATGAACGGCCGGGTCCGGGTGTCCATGTGAATCACCACATCCGGGTGATGCTTCGCAAAGTCCGGCAGGCGCGGAATCAGCCAGCGGGCTGCAAAGGTGGGCACGGTGGCCAGATTGACGGCACCACCGGCGCCCTGGCCGGACATGGCGTCCAGCGTGTCACGCTCCAGCGCCTGCAGCCGGGGTGCGATCTGGCGTGCGTATTGGCTGCCTGCGGTGGTCAGCACCACGCCGTGGCGTGTGCGCCGGAACAGGGGCAGCCCCAGATAGTCCTCCAGCGCACCGATCTGGCGTGACACCGCGCTCTGGGTCAGTGCCAGCTCTTGTGCGGCGCGGGTATAACTTTCGTGGCGCGCGGCGGCGTCAAAACAGGCCAGCGCCTGCAGGGAGGGGATTTTTCTGCGCATCCAAACATTCTAGTTACTCATATCTGGATGCCAACAAGGCGTTTGATTCAGCCGGAGGGTGCCGCTAACATCGGGCCATTCATTCCAAAACATTGAAGGAACCCACCATGGCCCACGCAGCATTCAACTGGCAAGACCCCTTTCTGCTCGACTCCCAGCTCACCGACGAAGAGCGCATGGTCAAGGAAGCGGCGGCGGC
>CAUJJV010000089.1 GCA_963205375.1 Pseudomonadota bacterium | reverse complement strand
CAGGCCATGCACCGCCTGCTGGAGTGGGTCGAGGCGCGGCCTGGTGGGGTGCCAGACGCACCCTGGACGGCACAGCAGTGTGAGCGGGTGGCTACCGAGTTCACGCTGGAGGCGGCGCAGGTGCAGACCGCCACCAGCATGGCCCTTGCCATTCTGCGCGGCCAAGGGGCCTGGGCCTGGGATGCTGCACAGCTGAGCTGGACAGCCAATGAGGTGGCGCTCTCCCGTGGCGGACGCCTGCTGCGCATGGACCGGCTGGTGCAGCACTCGATCACGCGCGAATGGTGGATACTGGACTACAAATCGGCCATGCAGCCACAGGACCAGCCCGAGCTGGTGGCGCAACTCGATGGCTACCGCAGTGTGGTGGCGCAGGTCTACCCGGGCCAGGTCATCCGCGCCGCGTTCCTCACAGCACATGGCGCATGCATTGAACCCTTCAACTGAGATTTCTTCCAACATGAATTTTTCCAACCAGGTCGTCGTCATTGGCGGCGGCCCCGCCGGTCTGATGGCCGCACAGGTATTGACCGATGCCGGTGAGCAGGTCCACCTGTACGACGCCATGCCCTCCATTGGCCGCAAGTTTTTGCTGGCTGGCAAGGGCGGGCTCAACCTCACGCATTCCGAGGGTGCCGACGCGTTTGCGGGCCGCTACGGCGCCAGGCGCAGCGTCATTGAAGCGCTGATCAACGACTTCGATCCGCAGGCATTGCGCACCTGGGCCCAGGGCCTAGGGATCGAGACCTTTGTGGGTTCCTCGGGTCGGGTGTTTCCCAAGGATATGAAGGCGGCGCCGCTTCTGCGCGCCTGGCTGCAGCGTCTGCGCCATCCTGCCAGCGGGCAGGGCGTGCAGTTCCACATGCGCCACCGCTGGACCGGGTGGACGGCCGATGGTGCGCTGGCGTTTGATACCCCGCAGGGGCCGGTGGAGGTCAAGGCACGTGCCGTGGTGCTGGCACTGGGCGGGGGCAGCTGGGCCCGGCTGGGTTCCAACGGCGCCTGGGTGCCATTGCTGGCGGCGCGTGGCGTGGCCGTGGCGCCTTTGCTGCCGGCCAATTGCGGTTTTGATGTGCAGGGCGGCTGGACGGAGCATTTCGCCAGCCGATTTGCAGGGCAACCCTTCAAGTCGGTCGCGATTGCATTCACCAGCGCCATGGGGGCGCACTTCGCCCGCAAGGGTGAATTTGTAGCCACGGCCAGTGGCGTGGAAGGCAGCCTGGTGTACGCTGCGTCCAGCCTGCTGCGTGACGAAATCATCCGCACCGGCAGTGCCACATTCCAGCTTGATCTGTTGCCCGATATGCCGCTGGAGCGGGTGGTGGCCGAGGTGGCCCATCCGCGGGGATCGCGGTCGCTGTCGAGCCACCTCAAGAGCCGGCTGCACATTGACGGTATCAAGGCAGCCATCCTGCACGAGCGCTTGTCCAAAGAGGCCTTCAACGATCCGGCCCAGCTGGCCGCAGCCATCAAGGCACTGCCCATCACGCTGCAGGCGGCCCGGCCGATCGATGAGGCCATCAGCTCTGCCGGTGGTGTGCTGTTTGAAGTGCTGAAGCCCGACCTGATGCTCGAAGATGTGCCCGGCGTGTTCTGCGCGGGCGAGATGCTGGACTGGGAAGCCCCCACGGGCGGCTACCTGCTGCAGGCCAGCTTTGCCAGTGGGTGGCGTGCGGGCCACGGCGCGTGTACGTATTTGCAGACTTCGGGGTGATGCTGGCTTCCCGATTGAGGGATGGGCGGGTATTGAGCCCGGTTACTTGTGCTTGATGGTGAACACTAATTTGTCTTCTTGTAGTACTAAGTTTTTGTATCTACAATAACATATGCGTATCACATTCGATCCAGCCAAGCGTGACAAGGCTTTGGCGGAACGAGGGCTGGACTTTTTGGACGCCGAGATCGTCTTTGAGGGCGTTACCCTTGAATTCGAAGACACGCGCAAAGAGTACGGCGAGCAGCGCATTATTTGCTACGGGTTGCTGGCCGGGCGAATGGTTGTTGTGGGATACACACCGCGTGGCGCGGATCGCCACATCTTCAGTATGAGGAAAGCCAATGAGCGCGAACAAACCCGCATTGCCCAGCTCCTTGAAGTCTGATCTGGCCCGGGTGGATGCACACGTCGTGGCGAAGGATGAGTACGACGAACTTCCCGAAGCGGATGATGCAATGCTTGCCAGGGCACAGGTAAACCGGGGCGGGCGTCCTGTGGCGGCGAATCCGCGCAAGCTGTTGTCTATCCGGCTACCAGCGGACGTGATTGACCGGTGGAAGGCCACTGGCCCGGGCTGGCAAACAAGGATGGCAGAACGGCTGAGTTCCGTTCGGTAAAAATATTAGTTGACGAGCCTGATCCCGGCACTGGCTCCACAGTTAGGGCTGCTTGGTTCCCCACCTGACCCGGTTGGCCGCTTCACCATGCGAGAGGGCCCGTCACTGCGGATTGTACCCAATCGCGGTGCACTCTAGAGCAGGCTGGACTGGGTGGTGTCGTCGGAGGTGAAACGGTAGCCGTTGCGGCCACTGGTCTTGGTGCGATACATGGCCCGGTCGGCGTTGGCCACGATGTCCTCTGCCGTGCTTCCATCGTCAGGGAACTGGCTGATGCCAATGCTGAATTCCGCCTGGAGTGTCTGCCCCTGGAAGTCGATGGGGGCTTTCAAGAGGGCGAGCAGTTTTTCGGTAAATCCGGCAATCTGGTCCCTGTGAACGAACTGGTCCAGCAGCAATACAAATTCGTCCCCACCCAGGCGTGCCGCCGTGTCGACGGCACGGATGCCGTGCCGCAGCCGATCGGCAACGGCCTTCAGTACGGCATCGCCCGCGGCATGACCGTAACGGTCGTTGAAGGATTTGAACCGGTCCACGTCGACGAACAGCAATGCAAAACCGACTTCGCTCCGTTTGGCCCGGGCAATCGCATTGTCCAGGCGGTCCATGAACATGCGCCGGTTGGGCAGATCGGTCAGCATGTCGTGCTGCGCAAGGTGTTCCAGTTCTTCCTGGTTGTCCTGCAGGTCATGCATCTGCCGGCGGATGACGGTTTGCATGCGTGCAAAGCTGCGCGCCAGCATGCCAATTTCGTCCTGCCGATCGACGGGCAAGGCCATTTCCTGGGTGTCGTTGGAAAATTTTTGGACCGCTGCATTCATGGCGTTGATGGGGCGGGCGATGGCGCGCGCTACCAGCAGGGCCAGCGCCACACAGGCCAGACTCACGACCAGAACGATTTGCAGCACGCCGAGGCCCAGGCGGTCGGCTTGCTGCAGCACGACATCGCGGGGTTGCGCCAGCCCGAGCAGCAGCCTTTCTTCCATGCCGGGGACGACCACTTTGCTGGCAATAAAGGCTGCAATCAGGGGGGGCGTGCCTTCAGCGTTCGCTTGCGTTTCCAGCAGCACAGATTTTTCCTTGCCGGCAACGACGTCCGCGGTTTGCGGGAATTCATCCTGTAGCAGCACGCGCTGGCCACGGTCAAATCCAAATGTGCGTGTGGTGTCGGGATGGATCAGAAAATCACCCCGGTGGTTGGACAGGTAAAGTCTGTGGTCCCCAGGCAGATCGGCAGCCAGCAGACTGAACATGCCATTGAGATCCACGTTGATGACGATGACACCGACTGTCTTGTCCTGGGCATCCACCACTGGGGTGGACAGGATCACCGTGGGCTTTTCCTGGCCCGCGTGGGCGCCCCGCTCATGGTTGATGGTGATCTGGGACAAATAGGTCTGTCCAGCCTTGAGCTTGAGGGCTTCGGTGACATACATGAAGTGCCCCTTCTCCTGCAGGTCGTCCCCCGAAATTTCCAGCAGCGCGTCGGTGTCGCGGTCCACACGAACACACTCCGGGCCGCCCTCTGCCGCAGAAATAAGCCTGAGCTGAAAATAAGAGGGGTTGACGCGCATCAGCTCCCTGAATTCCAGCGCGAGCCTGGCGCTGGAACTGGAGCGCGCACATTGCGCCTTGAGGGCCACCAGCGCTTCGGGTTGTGCTGCCAGCAGCATCAGGTTGCGGGACAGTTCCTGTCGGGTCTGGCTGATACGCCTGGCCACGACCAGGGTGGATGTCATCAACTCCCCCTGCGCTGACTGGACCAGCAGGTCGCGGCTGACGCTGTAGGCGTAAAAACCGGTCAGGCCGGACACGGCCATTCCCATCAGTGCCAACACCACAGCCAGGCGTGCGGTAATGCCGAATTTCACGGTGCAAGTACCTTGCTGGCCCGGTCACCCGACATCACCCGCTCCCACAGCTGGGTGCGGCGCACCACGTCCTCAACCTGTTCCAGCCAGATCAGGCGGTCCTGAGACCGAAGAAAGGGAGATTCCGAGGTGGTGTTGGACAAACCCTGGCGACTCACCAGAACAGCGCCCGGTGTGGCCTCCAGCATGTAGTTGATCCAGCGGTGTGCCAGCGCGGTGTTGCGCGCCCCCTGGGTGACAACCCAGCAGTCGAGCCACGCCAGCGCGCCCTCCTGCGGAATGGCGTAGCCCACATCCAGTCCAGCCTGTTGTAGCAGTTTGACCTGCTGCGATCCGTAGTTGGCAAACATCAGTGCGGCTTTACCCCGCTTGAACAGGTCTACCGACTCATCCGGCTGCAGATAGAACGCCATGGCGTTGCGACGCAGCGCAATGAGTTGCTGCACTGCGGCGGGCCACTCGGTCGCTTTGATGTCAAACGGCGTGGTGTCCGCCAGCGCCTGTGCTGCCAGGGAGAAGCTGTGCGATCCTGCGTTGTAAAGCAGCACTTTCCCCCGGTATTTCGGATCCCACAGTATCTTGATGGAGTTCGGGGGCGTCTTGACTTGCTCACGGTCGTAGATCAGGCCCATCTCCGAATAGGTGTAGGGAATGGCAAACACACCGCCATTGTGGACGATGCCCGGAATCCCCTTCAGGTCGCGAAAACGTGGAAGCTGGCGGGTCAAATTGGGAAGGGCCCGGGTGTCGATGGGGCGCACCAGCGAGGTCTGGATATAGCGCTGCAGTTCTGCAGTATTGACTGCAAAAACGTCAAAATCCCCCGACTGGTTTTTGTTGACCCGCTGCCACAGGGCTTCGTCGGAGTCGATGTAGGTGACTTCCACCTTGCTGCCCGTGCGCTGCTCGAAGGTCTTGACGATGTCCGGGTCGGCATAACCAGGCCATGCCAGTACACGCAACACGTCCGCTGCCTGGGATGCAGGGGCCACCGAGCACAGCAGGGCGCAAAGGCAGAGCAGGAGGCTACGCAGGCGCAAGCGGGTCATCAAGGTGTCCGACAGGGTGTTGTATCAATTTGTATCAGTCTAACCGAGACGCCCAGAGTTAGCGCACTAGAATCCTGTGCATGTC
>CAUJJV010000088.1 GCA_963205375.1 Pseudomonadota bacterium | reverse complement strand
ATGGTGCTGCCGGATGAGGTGGTGTTGGGCAGCCTCTCGGCAAGCCATGGCCGCATCGACCAGATCGACAGTGGTGCGCTGACGGCATCGGATGCGGTGGACCTGGACGGTGACTACCTGTTGCCTGGCCTGGTGGAAATGCACACCGACAACTTCGAGCGCCACCTGATGCCCCGGCCCAAGGTGCACTGGGCAGAGCTGCCCGCACTGCTGGCGCACGATGCTGAGGTGGCTGCAGCCGGCATCACAACGGTGTTTGACGCGCTGGGGGTGGGGGAGGCGGACACCGAGAGTCTGCGCGGCAGTACCTGGGATGGCGTGCTGAACACGCTGGATACCTGTACCGCGCAAGGGCTTCTGCGTGCCGACCACCACATCCATGTGCGCTGCGAATTGCCAGCACCCAACACGGTGGAGCTGTTCGAGCCGTTTCACGCGCACCCGCGCCTGTCGCTGATCTCCCTGATGGACCACACCCCGGGGCAGCGCCAGTGGGAGGACATTGAGCAGGCCCGTACCTATTACACCGGCAAGAAGGGCTGGAGCCAGGAGAAGTTCGAGCGCCAGGTGGCCCATGCCCATGTGCTGCAGGCGGAATATGCCCGGCCCCATCGGCAGTATTTTTTGGACTACTGTCGCGCGCACGGCATTGCGCTGGCCAGTCATGACGACACCACGGTAGCGCACGTTCAGCAGGCCCATGAAGAGGGCGCCAGCATGTCCGAGTTTCCCACTACCGTGGCGGCAGCGCAGGAAGCGCGCGCCCGTGGCCTGCGCACGGTGATGGGCGGGCCCAACGTGGTGCGCGGTGGTTCCCACTCCGGCAATGTGGCCGCGGCTGAACTAGGCCGTCTGGGACTGCTCGACATCCTGTCATCCGACTACGTGCCTGGCAGCATGCTCAGTGGCGCCATGCGGCTGGTGAATGACGGCATCATGAGCCTGCCACAGGCGGTAGCCACCGTGACGCGTACGCCTGCCCTGGCCACCGGTCTGGACGACCGTGGTGCGCTCTCAACGGGTTTGCGTGCCGACCTGATTCAGGTGCGCATGGCCACTTTGCCGGATGGTACGCAGCACCCGGTGGTGCGTGCCGCCTGGCGCGAAGGCCAGCGGGTTCTCTGACGATGTCTGTGAACATGGTGCCAGTCTCTGGTGGGCGCCTGCGGGTGGTGACACTCAATACCTGGAAGTGTGAGGGAGCTTACGCCCTGCGCCTGCAGGCCATGGTGGAACAGTTGCAGCCGCTCCATGCCGATGTGCTGGTGTTGCAGGAATCATTTGCCAGTGCGGATGGGGCGGTCAGCACCGCCCGGTCACTGGCCCAGGCCCTGCACCTGGAATATGCATGGATACCGGACCGCCCCAAGTTGCGGCTGTGTGACGGACAGTGGATGGAGAGCCATTCCGGCCTGGCCGTGCTCACGCGCTGGCCCATTCTGGAGAACCGGAACATCGTCTTGCCGTCCAGCGAAGCCGATGGCGGGCGCTCTGCGCAGCTATGCCGCCTGGTTGTTCCAGGCGGGCCGCTGTGGCTGGCCAATGTGCATCTGACCCACCTGGCCAACGGTGCCACACTGCGCCACCAGCAACTGGCGCACCTGTTGCAAAGCACGGCAACGCTGACGATGGGGGATCCTCTGCTGGTGTGCGGAGACTTCAACGTGCCGCTGGAAGACTCCGAAATGTGGGTGTTCCTGGGCCGCCCCTGGGGGCTCAGTGACACCTGGCCTGCCATGAACGGCCCGAAGGTGACCCACATCACGGAGCAGGGCGTGCCGGTGAACCTGGACCATGTGCTGCAGCGGACAACGACCGCCTGGCCGGTGCTGAAAACCGAAGTCGTCCTGCAGCAGGCCAGCACCCGCCTGGGGCTGTGCGCCAGCGACCATTTTGGCGTGCTGGTGGACCTGGCGTCATAAAAGCTTCCCCGGATTTTCATCAAACCGTCACCCTGGTCGCAGAGACTAAAACCTGTCTAGACAAATCACGAGACCCAGATGGAAACAGCACTGCGCGTACACAAGCTCAACAAGCATTTTGCCAATGGAAAGCACGCCCTGAACGACATCAATCTGACCGTCCGCAAGGGTGAGATGGTGGCTTTGATCGGCGCCTCTGGATCCGGCAAGTCCACGCTGATGCGCCACATGGCGGGGTTGATTGCAGCAGACGGGTAGTCGGACTCCCTGATCGAAATTGACGGCTCCTGTGTGCAACAGGGTGGGCGCGTGCACCGCGACATCCGTCGGGTGCGTGCCAAGGTGGGCTTTGTTTTTCAGCAGTTCAATCTGGTGGACCGGTTGCCGGTGATGGTGAATGTGCTGGTTGGCATGCTGCACCGCATGCCCTGGTGGCGCAGCCTGTTTCGCGTGTTCAGCACGCACGAACGTGCGCAGGCACTGGAGGCGCTGCAACGTGTGGGCATTGCCGAATGCTTTGCCCAGCGTGCATCGACCCTGTCGGGCGGTCAGCAGCAACGGGCTGCCATTGCGCGCGCTCTGGTGCAGGGCGCCAAAGTGGTGCTGGCGGATGAGCCTATTGCGTCCCTGGACCCCGAGTCTTCCCGCAAGGTCATGGAAATCCTGTCACGTATCAACAAGGAAGACCAATGCACTGTGATCGTATCGCTGCACCAGGTCGACATGGCGCTGAAATACTGCCCCCGTGTGATTGCCCTGCACCAGGGGCGGGTGGTGTTTGATGGTGCTTCCAGCCTGTTGACACCCCCCATGCTGCGCGAGCTGTATGGCGTGCATGCCGACGAAATTCTGGCGGACTCCCAACGCCCTGTACCTGCACCGGCCCATGTGCCGGTGGACGAGCCCTCTTGGTCTGTGCCTGTGGCACAGGCTGCCTGATTTCCCCCTTTACCTCTACAGGAGTTTTCATGTTTAAAAAGCTAGTTGCGACCTCGGTCGCCACCCTGGCGCTTGGCCTGTCCGGCACCACCGTGTTTGCCCAGGACCTCAATTTCGGCATCATCGCCACGGAATCTTCGCAGCAACTCAAACAGCAGTGGCAACCCTTGCTGGACGAGTTGAACCGCCAGACCGGCATGAAGGTCACCGCATTCTTCGCGCCCGACTATGCCGGCGTGATTGAAGGCATGCGTTTCAACAAGGTCCATTTTGCGTGGTTCGGAAACAAGTCCGCCATGGAAGCGGTAGACCGTGCCAACGGTGAAGTGTTTGCCAAAGTGGTCAATGTGGATGGCACCGAAGGCTACTACTCCCACCTGATCGTGCACCGCGACAGCCCTATCAAGACCCTGGACGATGTACTCAAGAACGGCAAGAACCTGAACTTTGGCAATGGCGACCCCAACTCCACCTCCGGCTTCCTGGTACCCAGCTACTACGTGTTTGCCAAGAACGGCGTCGATGCCAAGACCCACTTCAAGCTGACCCGCTCGGCCAACCACGAAACCAACGCCCTGGCAGTCGCCAACAAGCAGGTGGATGTGGCCACCAACAACAGCGAAACCCTGGCCAAGCTGGACAAGACCCTGCCAGAGAAAATCAAGGACATCCGTGTGATCTGGACGTCACCTCTGATTGCCTCGGACCCCATCGTATGGCGCAAGGATCTGCCCGAAGCCACCAAGACCAAGCTCAAGAACTTCTTCCTGAACTACGCCAAGACCAATCCTCAGGAACGCGAAGTCATGGCCAAGATGAACTGGTCCATGTTCAAGGAATCGAGCAATGCCCAATTGGTGCCGATCCGCCAGCTCGATTTCTTCAGCAAGCGCAACAAGATCGAGTCGGACACCACCCTGAGCGCAGACGACCGCAAACTGCGCCTGGCCGAAATCGACAAGAAGCTGGCTGAACTGAAATAACCGCCACGGCAACCGACACCATGCAAGACGCAGCCTCTTTAAGTACGCAGACCACTGCCCTGGCGGCGGTACCCAAACGCAGCCTGGGGTGGCATCTTTTCTGGGCCGTGCTGATTGGCTTGCTGCTTGCATCGTGGAAGGGGGCTGACATGCGCCCGCTGGACCTGTGGCGTGACTCGGGCAATATGGCCACCTACGTGGCGGATTTCTTCCCACCCAACTTCAGCCAGTGGCGGATGTATGTGGAAGAAATGGTGGTTACGCTGCAGATTGCTCTCTGGGGCACTGCTCTGGCCGT
>CAUJJV010000087.1 GCA_963205375.1 Pseudomonadota bacterium | reverse complement strand
GGCATTGTGGCGCTGGCGCTGGCCGCCGGGGTTCGCGCTTCGGCTTCGCTGACCCGCAATGCCGAGCGCCAGTCCGACCTGCTGCTGGCCCAACTGTGTGCTGAAAACGCACTGGTTACGATGCGCCTGGCCCGCCAGATGCCCGCGGTGGGTGACAACACCAGCACCTGCCAGCAGGCAGGGCGCAACCTGGACGTACAACTGGCGGTACGGCCGACGCCCAACCCCAATTTTCTGCGGGTCGAAGCCCTGGTCAGCGAAGGCAACTCGCCCATGCTGACCCTGTCCACCGTGGTGGGGCGGTACTGAAGTGATGGCCCCCACGCTCCCTCACTGCGTGTGGTCGCTGCCCCCCAAGGGGGCTGAACTTGCTGGGGGCGGCCCTGCGCGGCGTTCGGTGGCCCCCACGCTCCACCGCTGCGCCGGTCGCCGGCCCCAGCGCGGCTTCACATTGGTCGAGATGCTGGTCGCCATCGGCATCATGGCTCTGATGGCGGGCCTGAGCTGGCGTGGCATCGACGGCATGGTGCAGACCCAGACACGCATGCAGCAGCGCGCCGATGCCCTGCTGACCCTGCAGGCCGGCCTGGGGCAGTGGGCCGCGGACCTGGATGCCGTGGTCGAAGGCCCACCGGAGCAGACCATGGACTGGGACAGCCGCGGCCTGCGCCTGCTTCGGCGCAACACCCTGTCGCCCGGCGACGGCCTGCTGGTGGTGGCCTGGAGCCGGCGCAGCATCGACGGCCAGGGCCAATGGCTGCGCTGGCAATCCCTGCCGGTGCGCACCCGCAAGGACCAGCAAGCAGCCTGGGCCAGAGCGGCCCTGTGGGCCCAGAACCCGGGTGACGAGGAAAAGAAGCTGGAGGTGCGCATCACCCCGCTGACTCAGTGGGAGATCTTCTACTTCCGCAATGACGCCTGGACCAATCCTCTCTCCAGCGCGGATGCTGCAAAAGCGGCGGCGACGGCTCCTGCTTCCCCTGCAACGCCCCCGGACACCCAGCCTGACGGCGTGCGCCTGGTGCTCACCCTGCCTGAGGGCGAAGCCATCAGCGGGGTACTGACGCGCGACTGGGTCCGCCCCCCTATGGGCGGAGGCAAGTCATGAAGGCGCGCCAGACCGGTGCGGCCCTGCTGGCGGCCATGCTCACCGTCACACTGGTGGCAAGCTTGGCCGCAGCAGCCCTGTGGCAACAGTGGCGCAGCATCGAGGTGGAGTCGGCTGAACGGGCACGCCAGCAGTCGCTGTGGGTGCTGACCGGCGCCCTCGACTGGGCCCGGCTGATCCTGCGGGAGGACGCCCGCTCCGGGGGGGCCGACCACCTGGCCGAGCCCTGGGCGATTCCGCTGGCGGAGGCGCGGATGTCGACCTTTCTGTCGGCCGACCAAAGCACCTCGGTCGACAACGACAACACCATGCTGCAGGCCTTCCTGTCCGGGGGCATCAGCGATTTGCAGGCGCGCATGAACGTGCGCAACCTGGTGGACGACAGCAACAAGCTGTCCGAACCCGACCTCAAGGCCTTTGCCAAGCTGTTTCAACAGCTGGGTCTGCAGCCGGCCGAAGTCACCCTGATCGCCACCAACCTGCGCCTGGCGCTCGATTCCGGCAGTGCCGCAGCCCCCGACACCGCGCCCCTGATGCCACAACGCACCCGCCAACTGGGCTGGCTGGGCCTGTCTGGCCGCAGTCTGGAGGCCCTGATGCCGCACATAACGTTGCTTCCAGTCCGCACTCCGCTAAATATCAACACTGCCAGTCCGATAGTGATGTACGCTAGCGTCCCTTCAATGGATTTGGCCCAGGCGCAGCAACTCGCAAGCGCCCGACAGGTCACCCATTTTCGGACGCTGGCCGATGCCAGCAAGATCTTGGGGGAGGGAGCAGGACAACTCAACGAAACACAACACAGCGTGAATTCCCGTTTTTTCGAAGTGCGTGGCCGCCTGCGGCTGGACCAGACCATCGTGGAAGAAAGTTCCGTGGTGCAGCGCGACGGAATGGTGGTGAAGACCCTGTGGCGTGAGCACTGAACCCGCCAGTTGCCCCCACTAAACCCATGACCACGCTGATCCTCACCCTGCCACTGACCACCGCCGCGGCCTCGACGCCGGTGGAGGGTGTGCTCAGCGACGACGGCACTTCAGTCACACGTGTGGTGCAGACGCCACTGGCACTGCAGCCCGCCTCCGGGGCGGAAATCGTGGCCCTGGTACCGGCCCACAAGCTGTCCTGGCACCTGCTGACGCTGCCCCGCGGTACGCTGGAACGCGGCTATTTTGGCGATGGCGGCAATGCCCGCCTGCGCTCGGTGCTCGATGGCCTGCTGGAAGACCGACTGCTCGACGAAACCGCCCACATGCACTTTGCGCTGGAGCCCGGCGCACGCGACAGCACTGCAGTGCGGGTCGCCGCCTGCAACCGGGCCTGGCTGCACAGCTGGATGGCCGCCCTGGAACAGGCCAGCCTGCCAGTCACCCGCATCGTGGCCGAATGGACACCCGGCCCGGATGCCGACACCCCTGCAGCCATGTGGGTGACCGGCTCGCCCGAACAACCCGAACTGGTGTGCACCCGCTTTGACGGTGTGGCGCGGCTCCCCCTGAACGCCACCACGACCGCCCTGCTGTCTGCCACCGGCGACAACCCGGCTGCGGGCGCGGTACGGGCAGAACCTGGCGTCGCGGAACTGGCGGAGCAGGCGCTCAAACGCCCCATTGCGCTGCAGACCCGCGCCGAACGTGCCGTCGCTGCCGCCCAAACCGGCTGGGACCTGGCCCAGTTTGACCTGCTGCGCACCCGCGGCACCCGCACCCGTAAACAATTCAGTGCCATCACCGGATCCCTGTTGCGTGCCCCCCAGTGGCGTGCGGCGCGCTGGGCCCTGCTTGCCCTGCTGCTGGCCAACCTCCTCGGCCTGCAGGCCTGGGCCTGGAAGGAGCAATCCAGCCAGGCCAGCAAACGCGCCGCCATCCAGAACGTGCTGACCACCACCTTCCCCGATGTCCGCGTGGTGGTGGACGCCCCGCTGCAAATGGCCCGTGCCGTCGCCGACCTGCAACGCCAGAGCGGCGGCACTTCGAACGCCGACCTGGAAGCCATGTTGGGGCAATTTCAGGCTGCAGCCCCCGGTACACCTGCTCCATCTGCTATTGAATTTGTAGCAGGCGAACTGGTGCTCCGGGGCCTGGATTCCGCTGCACCGGGCCTGGCCGACGCCACCACCCG
>CAUJJV010000086.1 GCA_963205375.1 Pseudomonadota bacterium | reverse complement strand
ATGAACAAGGGTGCGGTCGAACGTGCCATCGAGTTCGGCCTGGCCATCGGCGCCCACATTGCTCCACGCAGCATTTTTGCCCGCAAGAACTACTTCTACCCTGACCTGCCCAAGGGCTACCAGATCAGCCAGTTTGAGATTCCGGTGGTCCAAGGCGGCTCGGTCGAATTTTTCCTGGGTGAAGAAAAGAAGTCGGTCCGCCTGGTGCGCGCCCACCTTGAGGAAGACGCAGGCAAGTCGCTACACGAAGACTTTGTCGGCATGAGCGGCATTGACCTCAACCGCGCCGGTACGCCGCTGCTGGAAATCGTGACCGAACCCGACATGCGTTCCAGCGCAGAAGCCGTGGCCTACGCCAAGGAACTGCACAAGATCGTGACCTGGATCGGCATCTGCGACGGCAACATGCAGGAAGGCTCGTTCCGCTGCGACGCCAACGTGTCGGTGCGCAAGCCTGGCGCTGAACTGGGCACACGCCGCGAGATCAAGAACCTCAACAGCTTCAAGTTCATGCAGCAGGCCATCGACTATGAGGTGCGCTGGCAGATCGAGCAGATTGAAGACGGCCACGCCATCCAGCAGGCCACCGTGCTGTTCAACCCCGACACCGGTGAAACCCGCGCCATGCGCACCAAAGAGGATGCGGCAGACTACCGCTACTTCCCTGATCCGGATCTGCCACCGCTATGCATTTCGGAGCAGTGGGTGCAGGAAGTACGCGGGAAGATGGCCGAATTGCCTCGGGTAATGGCGAAACGCTTCGAGACCGACTACGGCTTGAGTGAGTATGACGCCACGCAGCTCACACAAAGTCTGGCGTTGTCTGCGTACTTTGAAGCAGCCGCCAAAGCCTGTGGTCAGGCCAAATTGGTCAGCAACTGGATCATGGGGGAGGTCTCGAAGTACCTGAATGCAGTTGAGGACCTCTCATTTGAGGAATTCCGAGAAACTGTATTGCCAGAAAACTTGGCGGCTCTAATTCTGCGGATCTCTGATGGAACTATTTCCAACGCCGCCGCAAAAAAGATCTTCAGCGAGGATTTGGTTCACGCACCTGGAACCAAGCATGACAGTGCACAAGCCTATATCGACGCCCTCATCGAAACCAAGGGCCTCAAACAGATGAACGACACCGGTGCGCTGGAAGCGATCGTCGACGAGGTGATTGCCGCCAATGCCAAAAACGTGGCCGAGTTCAAGGCCGGGAACGAGAAGGCGCTCAACGGCCTGGTCGGTCAGATCATGAAGGCCAGCAAGGGCAAGGCCAACCCGCAACAGGTCAATGACCTGCTGCGTGCCAAACTGTCTACCTAGAAACGGTGGTCCAGAGCTGGCGCAGACGCCCCAGCTCTTCATCAAACCGCACGTTGACGCGCTCCACTTCGGCTTTCTGCTCGTTGATGAAACGGATCTGGACGGACTGGCTCTGGATGTTCTCTTCGAGCTGGCGGCGCAGGTAGGCAGGCGCCTTGCTGGGGTCCTTCTTGTAGAACTCCATTTCCTCGTCGATCCCCTTGCGCTGGTTGATCAATTCCGTCAGCCGCTGTGCAGCCGCCTGAATCACCACGTTGATACCTCCAATTGCCTCCTGGCGCTCCTTGTCGTGTACCTGCTTGCTGGGGTAACGGGTCAGCAAGGCACGGTCGCGGCGTTTTTCCTCCGCCTGGCGGCCACGCTCCTCGGCTTCGCGCTTGATCAGTTGATCCTGCTCGGCCTTTTCCTGGGCGGTCAGGGTCGGACCCACTTTGGCCTTGACGGTCCCGCTCGGATTCAGAACCTTCTGCTCCCGGTCTGTGCATTCAGGAATGGGGCGGTCGGATGTGAGCTTGCGGCCCCTGGCGTCCACGCAGGTGTAGACGCCCGAAATGACTGGCCCCGTCTGTGCCCAGGCCGCGCTGACGACTCCCCACGCCAGCAGCAGGCAGCCCAGCGGTTTCCAGTTCATCAATACCATGTTCACCCTTCTTCAACACCGTAACGCGCACGGTAAGCCAGCACCCGCTGATGATCTTCAGCGGACGCCCCACCTTTTTGCTTTTCCAGATAGTGCATCAAATCCCCGAGCTTCGCAATGGAGCAAACTTGCAAGCCCAACTGGTTCTTAACGTATTGCACCGCGCTGTAGGGGACATCCTGTCCGTTTTCGGTCGCTTTTTCCTGGCGGTCCAACGCGATGCACACGGCATGGGGTGTGGCACCCGCGGCCTGGATAATGGCAATCGACTCACGCGCCGCAGTGCCTGCCGACATTACATCGTCCACGATCAGTACACGGCCTTTGAGCGGGGCACCGACCAAAGTACCTCCTTCGCCATGGTCTTTGGCTTCCTTGCGGTTGTAGGCAAACGGCACGTTGCGCCCGCGGCGCGCCAGTTCGACCGACAGTGCGGCGCCGAGCGGAATCCCCTTGTAGGCTGGGCCAAACACCATGTCGAATTCAATCCCGCTGGCAAGCAGGCGCTGGGCATAAAATTCGGCCAAACGCCCGAGCTTGGCACCGTCATCGAACAGGCCCGCGTTGAAGAAATACGGGCTCATGCGCCCCGCCTTGGTCTTGAACTCGCCAAAGCGCAGCACCCCGCATTGCACTGCAAATTCCACAAACTCCTGGGCCAGAACATCTTGTTGTGGGTCCTGTACGGGGTCTTGAACTGACATGGGGAAATCCTTGTTTAAATTAACCAGCCTGAACCTCAATGGCATCCGCTCCGCCACCAGCAAGGGGCTCGTCGCCTGGCTCGAAAAGGCACAGCCCGATTGTATTTGTGTGCAGGAAGTCAAAGCCCAGGCACCGGATGTGGAGGGCAAATTCGAAGAGCTGGCGGGTTTGAAAGGCTACTTCCACTTTGCGCAGAAGAAGGGCTACTCCGGCGTGGGCGCCTACACCCGACTGGAACCCAGCGACGTCATCGTTGGCTTCGACGGCGACGAGTTCGATGCCGAAGGTCGCTGGGTGGAACTGCGCTTTGACACGCCACAGCGCAAGCACTCCATCATCAGTTGCTACTTTCCCAGTGGGTCATCGGGCGAAGACCGGCAACAGGCCAAATTCCGCTTCCTCGACAAGATGTACCCGCATCTGCAGGCACTCAAAGCAGAACGTGACTTCATCCTGTGCGGCGACGTCAACATCGCCCACCGGGAAGCAGACTTGAAGAACTGGCGCAGCAACCAGAAAAACAGCGGCTTCCTGCCAGAAGAGCGCGCATGGATGACACGCCTGACCAGCGAAGGGGGCATCGTCGACGTGTACCGCCAGCTGGAACCCGACACCACCGACACCTGCTATACATGGTGGAGCAACCGTGGCCAGGCCTACGCCAACAACGTGGGGTGGCGGCTGGACTACCACTTGGCCACGCCCGCACTGGCGGCCGGCGCCAAGACAGCGGACATCTACAAGGGTGAGAAGTTCTCGGACCATGCGCCCATTACCATCGCCTACGATTTCAACGCCTGAGCGCAATGCACGGCAGTTTCGCCGCTAAGATTCCAGAAACATCAACACCCACTCGCACAAGCGACACACCCCATGACGATTCTTGTAGCCTATGTCCCCCGCCCCGAAGGCCAGGCCGCCCTGGACAAGGGCATTGAAATAGCCAAGCGCCGCAATGAGCGCCTGCTGGTGGTCAACGCGACCACGGGTGGCGCCAAAGACGAAGGGGCAATGGCCAGCGTGCAGGACGTTGAACGCATTGAGGCGCAGCTCAAGGAGGCCGGCGTGCTGTCGGAGTTCAAGCAGTTCGGCCGCGGCAAGAGTGCCATCGAGGAGATTGAGGTCCTGGTGACTGCACTGCAGCCCTATGTGCTCGTCATCGGTTTGCGCAAGCGCTCCGCCGTCGGCAAGCTGATTCTGGGCAGCGTCGCCCAGGAGATTTTGATGTCGGTCGACTGTCCCGTACTGTGCGTCAAGGCGCACTGATTTTCACTCTACCCCCTACAGAGGAGTTTGCATGTTTCCTGAATACCGTGAACTGATCACCCAGCTCAAGACCACTGACCACCATTTCACGCGCCTGTTCGACCAGCACAACGCGCTGGACCAGAAGATCAAGAACAAGGAAAACCACGTCGAACCCGGCACGCCGGACGAGATCGAAAATCTGAAAAAAGAAAAGCTGCACCTCAAGGACCAGCTGTACGCCATTCTCAAAAAGGCCAGCGGCGCCCACTGACCTTCGCTGGCCAGTGCAGTATCAGCGTGCGGCCCTGGCCTTCTGGTACAGCGGCATCACGCGCGGCAAGTTCGCTTCCATTTCGGCAATGCGCGTACTGCCCGACGGGTGGGTGGACAGCCACTGCGGTGGCGCGCCCTTGGCTGCAGCGCTCATCTTCTGCCACAGGGTAATACCAGCCCGCGGGTCAAACCCGGCGCGCGCGCCCAACTCCATCCCCACCAGGTCCGCTTCGGACTCGTCTTCCCGGCTGAACTGCAGCGTCAGCAATTGGGCGCCGTACTGCGTCACCGTTTGCCCTACCTGCCCCAGCCCCAGCAGCTGGCTCAATACACTGGCGCCAATGCCGGTGGCCGCATTCTTGCCCATGCGTTCGCGCGCATGCTCGCGCAGGGCGTGGGCAATTTCATGGCCCATCACCATGGCCACTTCATCGTCGGTGAGCTTGAGCTTGTCGAGAATGCCGCTGTAGAACGCAATCTTGCCGCCAGGCATGCAGAACGCATTGATCTGGCTGGAACCCATCAGGTTGACTTCCCACTTCCACTCGCGCGCACGCGGGTTCCACTCCATCGCATGGGGAATGATGCGCTGGGCAATCGCACGCAGGCGTTTGACCTGCGGATGGTCCTTGCCGCCCAGCGCATTCTTGCTGGCGGCCTGTTGCAGCATTTGCCCATATTCCTGGGCTGCGGAGCGCTCCACACTCTCGGCCGGCACCAGGTTGGTAAAGGCCGAATTGCCGCCAACTTCCACGCCATTGCGCGCGTGCACCGCCGCCAGATTCCAGGGGAAGGCCAGGGCCAGTGCGAGCGATAACTTCAGGGGGAGGGTGTTCATGCCACGGTATTATTCCCCGATGTCTGCCCCCACGCCCAGTCCCGCCCCCACAACCACACCAATAACCTGGGCGCAGACCTTGAAGGTGTATGCCGAGCCAGCCTCGCTGCGCATGCTCTCGCTGGGGTTTTCGGCTGGTCTGCCGTTGCTGCTGGTGTTTGGCACGCTGAGCTTCTGGCTGCGCGAGGCGGGCATCGACCGCACCACCATCGGATTTCTGAGCTGGGTTGGGCTTGCGTATGGCTTCAAATGGGTGTGGTCGCCGCTGGTGGACCGCATGCCCATTCCGGTCCTCACCCGCTTGCTGGGCCGCCGGCGCAGCTGGCTGCTGGCATCGCAGGCCGTCATCATGGCCGCGCTGGTGGTGATGGCCACGACCGATCCCAAACTGGCCCTGGCGCCGGTGGTGTGGTGCGCCGTTCTGGTGGCGTTTGGCTCCGCCACGCAGGACATTGCGCTGGACGCCTTTCGCATTGAATCTGCTGATACCCAACACCAGGCTGCGCTGGCCGCCACGTACCAGACCGGTTACCGCCTGGCCATGATCTGGTCCGGCGCCGGCGCCTTGTGGATTGCCGCGCGCTCCGAGGTGCCCAATGCTGCGCTGTACCAGCAGGGTGCCTGGCAGACCGCGTATCTGGTGATGGCGGCGAGCATGCTGCCCGGTGTGCTGACGGTGCTTTTCTCGCGCGAACCGGTGGCGCGCGCCCTGCCCCAGGCCCGCAACGCCATGGAATGGTTGCGCGGCGCCCTGGTCGAACCTTTTGCCGAGTTCATCACGCGCTACCGCTGGCACGCGGTGCTGATCCTGGCCCTGATTGCCACCTACCGCATCAGCGATGTGGTCATGGGCATCATGGCCAACCCGTTCTATGTCGACATGGGCTTCACCAAGGACGAAGTCGCCGCCGTCACCAAAATTTATGGCGTGGTCATGACACTGGTGGGCGCCTTTCTGGGCGGCGCACTGGCTTTGCGCATGGGGGTGATGCGGGTCATGATGCTGGGCGCCATCCTGAGCGCGGGCACCAACCTGCTGTTCGCCTGGCTGTCCGGCCAGGGCCACGACCTGCATGCGCTGATCTTCGTGATCTCTGCGGACAACCTGGCCAGCGGCATCGCCTCGGCGGCGTTCATTGCCTACCTGTCGAGCCTGACCAATGTGAATTATTCGGCCACACAGTACGCACTGTTCAGCTCCATGATGCTGTTGCTCCCCAAGTTTGTCGCGGGCTATTCCGGCATGTATGTGGACGCCTTCGGCTACGGCAGCTTCTTTACCTCCACAGCCCTGCTGGGTGCGCCCGTGCTGCTGCTGGTCTGGCTGACTTCACGCATCAAATAGGCCTCTAGCCCGCGTATATATTGCGTAAACAGCTATTGTTTTTATAGCAATATTTACCAAACTTTACCGCAGCTTCAACCAGCCTCCATAGGCGCGGACTGGCCCGGCGCTAGACTGCGGCCATGCACCAACATCTGCTCATGATCGAGGACGACGCCCGGCTGGCTGCCATGGTGGCGGAGTACCTGACGCAAAACGGATTCACCGTCAGCCATGCCGCCGACGGCCTGAGTGGCCTGGACCAACTTGCGCAGCCAGGCCATGGACAGCCACCGGACCTGGTGGTGCTGGACCTGATGCTGCCCGATATCGACGGCCTGGAAGTGTGCCGACGCATCCGCTCGCTGCCCACAGCCACGGCGCAGACTCCCATCCTCATGCTGACCGCCAAGGGCGACCCCATGGACCGCATCATTGGCCTGGAAATGGGCGCTGACGACTACCTGCCCAAGCCCTTCGAGCCGCGTGAACTGCTGGCCCGCATCCGCGCGGTTTTGCGTCGCAAAGTGGAGGCTCCCGCAGCCACCACCCAGACCCTGCGGTTCGGCTCGCTGGAGATCGACCGCGATGCGCGCACGGTGAGCGTCCAGGGTGCGCTGTGTGAACTCACCTCCTACCAGTTTGATCTGCTGGTGGCACTGGCCGAGCGGGCCGGCCGCGTCCTGACACGGGACCAGATCATGGAAGCCGTGCGCGGACGCGAACTGGAAGCCTTTGACCGCTCGATTGACGTGCACATGGGCCGTATCCGTGCGGCGATTGAGGCGGACGCCAAAGACCCCAAACGCATTCTGACAGTACGTGGCGTGGGCTATGTGTTTGCGCGCCAGCAGGACTGAGCGCGCGCCGCCATGTCTGCCATCCTGCAAAAACTCTACGTACGCATCTGGCTGGCCGTCGTGCTGGCCGTGGCCGTGCTCACCCTGCTGGTGGGCTGGGCCTGGCGTGCCACCACGGAGCCGCCATTGCGCGAAGTGGTGGTGCGCAATGCGCAGGGAGACGTGATTGGCGCCGGGCGTATGCGCCTGGGCCGCCGCCCGGACGCAGAGCCCCCCCGCACGGCCCCGCCGTCCCGCGCAGCATCTTCGCCTGCAGACGACGATGCGGACGAACCCCCGAGCCGCTTTGGCCGGGGCCCGGAATTTCTGGTGCAGATGCAGGACGGCCAGACCGTGCATATGCACCTGCCCCGTCCACCGACCTCCACCTGGCGTGCACCGTTTGGCTTCTTCTGGACGCTGGGCCTGGTCGCCATAGCGGTGGCGCTGGCCACCTACCCCATCGTGCGACGGCTCACGCGCAGGCTCGAAGCCCTGCAGCGCGGCGTGGAGCAATGGGGCGATGGCAACCTGAGTGCCCGCGTTCCCGAAGGTGGCGACGACGAGGTGGGCTTCCTGGCCACCCGCTTCAACCATGCTGCGCAGCGGGTGGAATCTCTGCTCAAGTCGCGCGATGCGCTGCTGGCCTCGCAAAAATCCCTGCTGGCCAATGCGTCCCACGAACTGCGCTCGCCGCTGACCCGCATCCGCATGGGCCTGGAGCTTATGGGACCAGCCAGCTCCAGCGCCCGCGACGAAATTGCCCGCAACATCGCCGAACTCGACCAGTTGATCGAAGAGATTCTGCTGGCCAGCCGGCTCGACGCGAAAGAGGCGGATCTGGGCACCGTGGAACCGGTCGACCTGGTCGGACTGTCTGCCGAAGAGTGCGCCCGCCACCAGGCTGTATTGGAGACAACACAAGCCTCGCTGGTCGTGCCCGGCGTAGCCAAGCTGTTGCGCCGCGTGGTGCGCAACCTGCTGGAGAACGCCCGCCGCTACGGCACCGGCGAAGTCACGCTCACGCTGTTCCAGGACGGTCGCTTTGCCGTCATCCAGGTCAGCGACCGTGGACCTGGCGTGCCCGAAGCGTTGCAGGCGCGCATTTTTGAGCCGTTTTACCGCCTGCCCGGCGCATCCGAACGCGAAGGGGGTGTCGGCCTGGGCCTGGCACTGGTCAAATCCATTGCCCAACGCCACGGCGGAACGGTCCAATGCAGCAACCGCGATGGTGGCGGTGCCTGTTTTGAGGTCCGATTGCCGCAAAACAGCTGAGTTTTTGCAAAAAAACTCACAAACTCACCCGAATGGGGGATACCGCCCATCTGCGGCGCGGTCTACAGTTGCATCCAGCTGCTGTCACAGTACACAAGGATCGAAGATCAACCACCCAATAGGCTGGCTTCACAGGTTCCAACGACGTCCCTTCGGGGACTTTACAAAGCCACCTCCGGGTGGCTTTTTTTTCGCCCTGTGGTCTGAGAAATGACTTATTTAGATGTTTTGGTTATTTAAAACTAAAAAATCAGTAGTTCCAGTTTTAACAACTCACTTCCAGAATCCAATCCATCGCAATTTTGCGTCGCATTTTTCTGGAGTGTTTCATGACCATCCGTCGTCATCTTCTGAGCCTCGTTGCCACCGCTGCCCTGGCCAGCACCGCGCTGGGCGCATTCGCCCAGCAATCCATCACCTTGCTCAATGTGTCTTACGACCCCACGCGCGAGTTGTACGCTGAATACAACCCGCTCTTCATCAAGCACTGGAAAGCCAAGACCGGGCAAGACGTCACGATAAAGCAAAGCCACGGCGGTTCGGGCAAACAGGCGCGCGGCATCATTGACGGCCTGGAAGCCGATGTCGCCACCCTGGCCCTGGCTGGCGATACCGACGCGCTGCACAACAACGGTGGCTACATTCCCAAAGACTGGCAAAAACGCCTGCCTCTGGCGTCCTCTCCCTACACCTCCACCATCGTCCTGGTGGTGCGTCAGGGCAACCCCAAGGGCATCAAGGACTGGGATGACCTGATCAAGCCCGGAGTCAGCGTGATCACGCCCAATCCCAAAACCTCCGGCGGCGCACGATGGAACTACCTGGCTGCGTGGGAATTCGCCAAGCGCAAGTACGGCGGTGATGCCAAAGCCAAGGAATTCATCACCAGGCTGTACGCCAACGTGCCCGTGCTGGACACCGGCGCCCGCGGCTCCTCCATCACCTTCGCCCAGCGCAACCAGGGCGATGTCTTCATCTCCTGGGAAAACGAGGCCTACCTGCTGGAGAAGGAGTTCGGCAACAAGGTGGACTTTGTCTACCCCTCCCTGAGCATCCTGGCCCAACCTGCCGTGACCGTGGTGGACAAGAACGTGGACCGCAAAGGCACCCGTGCCGTGGCAGAGGAGTACCTGAAGTTCCTGTACACCGAAGAAGCACAAGACATCATTGGCAAGAACTTCTACCGCCCCACCAGTGCCAAGGCGCAGGCCAAGTACGCCAAGCA
>CAUJJV010000085.1 GCA_963205375.1 Pseudomonadota bacterium | reverse complement strand
CAGAAGTTGACCGTTCCTCTGGTGTGATCCAATGGCAGCCGTGCCGCAGTGAGAAACCGCATGAAAAAAATCCTGATCCTCAATGGCCCCAACCTGAACCTGTTGGGCACCCGTGAACCCGCCACCTATGGCAGCACCACGCTGGCCGATGTTGAAGCCCAGTGCAAGGCCGAAGGCGAGCGCCTTGGCTACGCGGTGGAGTGCTTCCAGAGCAACTGGGAAGGCGCGCTGATTGACAAGATCCACGAATATGGCCGGTTGTACAAGTCTGGCGAGGCGCTGGGTTGCGTGTTCAATCCGGGCGCGTTTACGCACACCTCCATCGCACTGCATGACGCCATCAAGGGTGTGGATGGTCTGCCGGTGATCGAGTGCCATATCTCCAATGTGCATGCCCGCGAAGAATTCCGCCACCACTCCTGGGTGTCGCCCGCGGCGGCAGGCATCGTGATCGGTTTTGGTACCGACGGCTACCTGATTGCGCTGGGCGGACTGGTGCGCAAATTCGGCGCCAAGAACTGACAGGCTAGCCTGCCATCAGGCGGTGCACCAGGTCGGCGGCGGTGCTGGCCTTGTACTTGCGCATCAGGCGCGCGCGGTAGATTTCCACCGTGCGGTGGCTGATCTGCAGGATTTTCCCAATCTGTTTTGACGTCAGGCCCTGCATCAGGTGGGCGGCGACTTCGCGTTCGCGCGCGGTCAGTTCGGCCCGTACCGGGCGCGTCGCGCTCAGGTCTTCAAAGCTCCAGATGCCGGCCTCGTGCGGTGCGTCGGGCACCAGCGCGCGACCGGTGACATGGCACCAGAACGCCTCGCCCTTGAGCCGGCCGTCGACCCGCTTCATGATGCGGTCGTCTGCATAGGTGCCCTTGCGGTTCAGGATCGGCGCGATGCGCGCCCCCGTGCGTTCGTACTCGTCCACACTGGGGTACAGCACCTGGAAGGACTGGCCGACCAGCTGGTTGCGGTCGGCGCCAAACATCTCGCACAGGTGCTGGTTGCAGTCGATGATGGTGCGGTTGCGCGACAGGGCCAGGCCCACGGGGGCCATGTCAAAGGCGAGGCGGTAGTCGATGTCCATAGCGATGCAGGGTTTGGCTTTAGGGAAAACTACGTAGGGGGTTACGTAGTATCGTACGGCTTCTGATTCCTTTTATGGAGAACCACGCAGTGAACAAGATTTATCCCAGCGCTGACAAGGCGCTTGCAGGCATCGTGAGAGATGGACAACTTCTGGCAGTGGGCGGATTCGGGTTGTGCGGCATTCCCGAGGCGCTGATCGACGCGCTCAAGGATACCGGCGTGAAAGATCTGACCGTCATTTCCAACAACGCTGGGGTCGACGGTTTCGGCCTGGGCAAGCTGCTCGAAACCCGCCAGATCAAGAAAATGATTTCCAGCTACGTGGGCGAGAACAAGGAGTTCGAGCGCCAGTACCTGGCCGGTGAACTGCAACTTGAATTCACCCCCCAGGGCACGCTGGCCGAAAAGCTGCGCGCTGGCGGCGCCGGTATCCCGGCTTTTTTCACCAAGACCGGTGTGGGCACCATCGTGGCCGACGGCAAGGAACTGCGTGAATTTGACGGCGAGACCTATGTGATGGAGCGCTCCCTGGTGCCCGACGTGGCGCTGGTCAAGGCCCACCGTGCCGACAAGTCCGGCAACCTGCAGTTCCGCTTCACCGCGCGCAACTTCAACCCCGCAGCCGCCATGGCCGGAAAAATCTGTGTCGTCGAAGTGGAAGAGATTGTCGAGACTGGCGATATTCCACCGGACCAGGTACACCTGCCGGGCATTTATGTGCACCGCATTGTGCTCAATGCCACCCCGGAAAAACGGATCGAAAAGCGCACCATCACCGAGAAAGCAGGAGTCTGAACATGGCATGGAATCAAGACCAAATGGCTGCCCGTGCAGCCCGGGAACTGGAAGACGGTTTCTATGTAAATCTGGGCATCGGCATTCCCACACTGGTGGCCAACCATGTGCCTGCCGACAAGGAAGTCTGGCTGCAGTCCGAAAACGGCATGCTGGGCATCGGCCCGTTTCCCACCGATGACGCGGTCGATGCCGACCTGATCAACGCCGGCAAGCAGACTGTCACCACCATCAAGGGCTCCAGCATTTTTGGCAGCCATGAGAGTTTCGCCATGATCCGCGGCGGCAAGATCAACCTGTCGATCCTGGGCGCCATGCAGGTCAGCGAGAAGGGCGATCTGGCCAACTGGATGATCCCTGGCAAGATGGTCAAGGGCATGGGCGGTGCGATGGACCTCGTGGCAGGCGTCAAGCGCGTGATCGTGCTGATGGAGCACGTGGCCAAAAAGAAAGACGGCACCGAAGACATGAAGATCCTGCCGCATTGCACGCTGCCGTTGACTGGCAAGGCGGTGGTGGACCGCATCATCACCGATCTGGCGGTGATGGACGTGACCCGCCACGGCCTGATCGTGGTGGAGCTGGCACCGGGCGTGACCCGCGAGTTTTTGCAGTCAAAAACTGGTGTGACCTTGATCTGACAGCCCCGGACAGCGGGTAAGATGGTGCGCGCACCAACAGGTGCCCACCATCTTGCGGAGATCCCATGTCCAGAGCCCTCAAATTTCTGATGTTCATTTTCTTCGTGGTGTTCATCACCACGGGGGCGTTCATGGTGCTCATCGTGAATGCGGATGACGCATCCCAACCCTGGATCAGCCTGCTGGTGCGCAACCACGGCATCGTGTTTGTCTGGCACCTGGCGTGCTGGATGACCATGGGCATGTTTTCCAACTACTACTGGGACCTGTTCAATATGGGCAAGGGCCTGGATGGCATGCAGGTCGAGCGCATCGTGCTGCCGTTGCTGGTGTCGCCCATCGTGTTCTACCCCACCTACAACCTGTGGCTCTCCAGCAGCTCGCAGAGCTATATCCTGTTTGAGGTGATTGCGTTCCAGAGCGGATTTTTCTGGCAGGCCCTGTTTACCAAGGCCAAACCGCTGGAGTCCGCCACCACCATTCCCTGGACCGTCAACAATGGCTCCGGACGCATGGGCGGCAAAGTTGGCGTCGTAGCAGGCCAGCAGCCACAGGACGTGGCCCGCTGACCCTTCCCAGGTGGGGCTAGGAGCCCCACACCTCCTGCGCCGTTTCAATCACCAGCCGCAACTTGGCGCGCTGGGCTTCCACTGCGATGTTGTTGCCGTGGACCGTGCTGGAAAAGCCGCACTGGGGTGACAGCGCCAGCTGCTCCAGCGGCGCATATTTGGCGGCCTCGTCAATGCGACGTTTGAGCGTGTCCTTGCTTTCCATCTCACCAAACTTGGTAGTCACCAGGCCCAGCACCACGGTCTTGCCTTTGGGCAGGAAGCGCAGGGGCTTGAAGTCGCCACTGCGGTCATCGTCGTATTCCATGAAATACGCGTCCAGGTTCATTTCCTTGAGCAGTGCCTCGGCCACGGGCTCGTAGTTGCCGCTGGCGGCGTGGGTGCTCTTGAAATTGCCGCGGCACAGGTGCATGGCCAGCAGCATGCCCGCCGGCTTTTGTGCCACCACCTTGTTGATGAACGCGGCATAGCGGTGGGGCAGTTCATTGGGGTCATCGCCACGCAGGCGGGCGGCCTCACGCATCTTCTCGTCACACAGGTAGGCCAGGTTGGTGTCGTCCATCTGCACATAGGTGCAACCGGCTGCTGCCAGCGAGCGCAATTCGTCGCCATAGGCCTGGGCCACATCGTCGTAAAACTGGGGATCGAGCTCGGGGTAGGCTTCGCGGCTGATACCGGCGCGACCACCGCGGAAATGCAGCATGGTGGGGGAGGGAATCGTCACTTTTGGGGTATTGCCTTGGCTGACTTGGCTCTTGAGGAACTGGAAGTCGGCCAGCTGGATGTCCTTGACGTGGCGTACCTTGTCTATCACGCGCATGACAGGCGGTGCCAGCTCCTGGGTGCCATCGGGTTTCTGGATGGTGACCGGAATGTCGGTCTTGACGCCGCCAATCTGCTCCAGAAAGTCGATGTGGAAGTAGGTGCGGCGGAACTCGCCGTCGGTAATGCTCTTGAGTCCCACGTCCTCCTGGAACTTCACGATTTCGGCGATGGCCTTGTCTTCCACCAGACGCAACTGCTCCGAGGTGATGGTTCCTGCTGCGCGCTGGTCGCGGGCATCGAGCAGGTACTTGGGGCGCAGAAAGCTTCCGACGTGGTCGTAGTGGGCTGGCAATTGGGTCACGGGTGTCTCCTCTTTGGTGAACTTATGGGAATCGCGGGTGATCTGAAGGATACTCTGGGTAGTGCTGTTGAGCTATTGCAAATCGTTATATCTAACAGTTTGAAATCACGATTGCGGCATTGGCAATTCAGGGCCATAGTCACGGCCAGTTCACCCCTTCAACCCTGCAGGAGACAAAAATGCAAAAGCGAATTTTTCTGACCGGAACGGCTCTCGCAGCCCTGTCGTTGGTGGCTCCCGCCGTCATGGCGCAGGCTGATGTGTTCAAGATTGGTCTGATCCTGCCCATGACCGGCCAGCAGGCCACCACCGGCCGCCAGATTGAAGCGGCTGCCAAGCTGTACATGGCGCAAAACGGCGACATGATTGCCGGCAAGAAAGTGCAACTCATCGTCAAGGACGACACCAGCATTCCGGACGTGACCAAGCGCATGGCCCAGGAACTGGTAGTGAATGAAAAAGTGAATGTGCTGGCGGGCATGGGCATCACCCCATCGGCCCTGGCCACTGCGGCCATTGCCACCCAGTCCAAAACTCCGCTGGTCGTGATGGCCGCCGCCACTTCGAGCATTACCCAGGCGTCGCCCTATGTGGTGCGCACCAGTTTCACGCTGCCCCAGGCTTCGGTGTCGCTGGCCGATTGGGCCCCCAAGAACGGTATCAAGAAAGTCGTGACCCTGGTCAGCGACTACGGTCCTGGCATCGATGCTGAAAAGTATTTCAAGGAGCGCCTGACGTTCAACGGCGGCCAGGTCACCGAATCCCTGCGCGTGCCACTGCGCAATCCTGACTTTGCCCCGTTCCTGCAGAAGGTGCGTGACCTCAAGCCGGATGCGCTGTTCGTGTTTGTACCCTCTGGTGCCGGCACTGCGGTCATGAAGCAGTTTCTGGAGCGCGGCATGGACAAGGCCGGTATCAAGCTCATCGGTACCGGTGACGTGACCGATGACGATTTGCTCAACGACATGGGCGATGGCGCGCTGGGCGTGGTCACTTCGCACCACTATTCGGCAGCGCACCCCTCGGCCATGAACAAGAAGTTTGTTGAAGCCTTCAAGAAGGCCAACAACAACCTGCGCCCCAACTTCATGGCCGTGGGTGGCTATGACGGCATGCGCGTGATCTACGAAGCCCTCAAGGCCACCAAGGGCCAGGGCGGTGGCGACGCATTGCTGGCGGCCATGAAGGGCCAGATTTTTGAGAGCCCGCGCGGCCCAATGTTCATTGACGCGCAAACCCGCGACGTGGTGCAGAACATCTACCTGCGCAAGGTGGAGCGCAAGGACGGCCAGTTGTACAACGTCGAGTTCGATGTGATCAAGGATGTCAAAGACCCCGGCAAGGCCAAGTAACCACAGATCGGGTCGCAGCGTGCTGGACCCGGTTGATTCCAGAAAAGCGAGGGTCCCCCTTCGCTTTTTTTACGACCCAACGCCCCTCGTTGTGAGCGCAAACTATGTTGACCATTCTTTTTGACGGTGTTGCCTACGGCATGCTGCTGTTCATCCTGGCAGTGGGCCTGGCGGTGACCATGGGCTTGATGAACTTCATCAACCTGGCCCACGGCGCCTTTGCCATGGTGGGCGGCTACATCACGGTGCTGCTAATGCAGCGCCTGGGTGTGCCGTTTCTGCTGTGCCTGCCGCTGGCGTTTCTGGGCTCCGCCTTGCTGGGGGGCGTGCTGGAGCGCACGCTGTACCGTCCGCTGTACCACAAGCCGCATCTGGACCAGGTGCTGTTTTCGATTGGCCTGACGTTCATGGCTGTGGCTGCGGTGGATTACTTCGTGGGCTCCACCCAGCAGAACCTGCAGTTGCCCGAGTGGCTCAAGGGTCGCACCGAACTGGGCGAGGGCGACTGGATGCTGGGCATGGGCCACTACCGCCTGTTCATCATTGCGGTGTGTGCCGCACTGACCGTAGCCCTGCAGTACATCCTGACCAAGACCCGCTTTGGCAGCCGCCTGCGTGCATCGGTGGATGACCAGCGCGTGGCGGCTGG
>CAUJJV010000084.1 GCA_963205375.1 Pseudomonadota bacterium | reverse complement strand
TTGAGGGCTTCAAGCAGGGTGAGGTATTCCTTGACCGAAACGGGCAGCTTGGCCGAGCGCAGGGTGTAGAAAAAATCCAGCAGCATAGGTCGCCTCAGGTGCGTGGCTTGTCGAGCTGGTGCAGCAACTGCGCTTTCACTTCCGGCCATTCGCCAGAACGCAGGCTGTACATCACGGTGTCGCGGATGGTGCCGTCGCGGCGCAATGCATGGCCACGGATGACGCCGTCCTTCTTCGCGCCCAGGCGCTCGATGGCCGCCTGCGATGCGAAATTGAAGTTGTCGGTACGCCAGCCCACCACATGGCAGCCCAGGGTTTCAAAGGCATGCGTGAGCAACATCAGTTTGCAGGTGGTGTTGACATGGCTGCGCTGCACGCTTTTGGCGTACCAGGTGTATCCAATTTCGATGCGTTTCACCGCAGGCAGGATGTCGTGGTAGCTGGAGCTGCCCAGCACCTTGCCGGTGCCTTGGTCGGTCACCGCAAAGGCAAACCGGTTGCCGGCCTCGCGCATGGACAGGGCGTCTTCAATGTATTTGCGTGTGTTCTCCGGCTCCGGCACCGATGTCACGCGGATGTTCCACAGTTCGCCATCTGCCGCAGCTGCGCGCAGGCCGGTTTCATGTTCGAGCGCCAGGGGCACGAGGGTAATGCCGCGTGCGCTCAAGGTGACAGGACCAACGAA
Organism: Pseudomonadota bacterium; assembly: GCA_963205375.1. GTDB lineage: Bacteria > Pseudomonadota > Gammaproteobacteria > Burkholderiales > Burkholderiaceae_C > Allorhodoferax. Next base: position 4,976 of record CAUJJV010000084.1, on the reverse strand, counting down.
TGCCATGTTCACTCCTTGGGCTGCTTGCGGCTGGCGCGCCAGCGCCGTGCCAGTCGCAAGCCAATGCCGCCAGCCACGCCCACCAGCACAATGCCGGCAATGCTGGCGTTGCCATAGCCGGGCGCAAACACATCCAGCCCGAGCAGGCGACCCGCCCAGAACCCCAGCAGTGCGCCACCGACAAATCCAATGGCATCCGAGATGCCTTCAATCAGCAGATCATTCTTCATGTAGGTCGACTCAGCGGTTGTTGCGTTGCATGAACATCAGCTTCTCGAATAGCGTGACGTCCTGCTCGTTCTTCAGCAGTGCGCCGACCAGCGGTGGCACCGCCATCTTGTCGTCCTTGCTCTGCAGCGCCTCAAGCGGAATGTCTTCTGCCAGCAGCAGCTTGAGCCAGTCCAGCAGTTCGCTGGTGGACGGCTTCTTTTTCAGGCCCGGCAGGTTGCGCACCTCAAAGAAGGTTTTCATGGCAGCGCTGACCAGTTCTTTTTTCAGGCCCGGGAAGTGCACGTCCACAATGCTCTGCATGGTGGCGGCATCAGGGAACTTGATGTAGTGGAAGAAGCAGCGACGCAGGAAGGCGTCTGGCAGCTCTTTTTCGTTGTTGGAGGTAATGAACACCAGAGGGCGGTGCTTGGCCTTGATCAGCTGGCGGGTTTCGTAGCAGTAGAACTCCATCCGGTCGATTTCGCGCAGCAGGTCGTTGGGAAATTCGATGTCGGCCTTGTCGATCTCGTCGATCAGCAGGGCGACGGGCTGGTCTGCGGTGAAGGCCTGCCAGAGTACGCCTTTGATGATGTAGTTGTTGATGTCCTTGACCCGCTCACCGCCGTCCACGTCAGACAGCTGCGAATCCCGCAGGCGACTCACCGCGTCGTATTCGTACAGGCCCTGCTGCGCCTTGGTGGTGGATTTGATGTGCCACTGCAGCAGGGGCATGTCCAGCGCCTGGGCCACTTCTTCGGCCAGCATGGTCTTGCCGGTGCCCGGTTCGCCCTTGACCAGCAGGGGGCGCTGCAGGGTGATGGCCGCGTTGACGGACAACATCAGATCTTGTGTGGCAACGTAATTCTTGGTTCCGTGAAATTTCATGGGGAAGACTTCAAAAGGAGGGGATTACCCGGACTCGAATAAAAAAGCTTGTTCAATATAATGTCCGCAGATCAAAGACAAGCCAAGCTTGCCTTGATCGATCTCAAACACCGGTTGATTGTCCTCTCAAAATGAATAAATTCCTGACATCGTTCTTCTCCGTGGTTGTCGCATGCGTGACCGCTTCTTCCGTTCATGCCCAGGAGATCAAAGGCGATGCCTTTGCGGGTGAAAAAATCAATGCCATGTGCGTCGGTTGCCATGGCATTGTGGGTTACCACACCGGTTTTCCGGAAGTGCACCGCGTGCCCATGATTTCCGGACAAAGCGCCAAGTACATTGTGGCGGCGCTGAACGCCTACAAAAAGGGTGAGCGCAAACACGCCAGCATGCGCGGTGTGGCCGCAAACCTGAGCGACAAGGACATCGCCGATCTGGCTGCCTACTATTCGGACAACGGCCCACGCCGTCCCGAGCCTGAAAAGGCTGCTCCCGGCAGTGCCAAGGCACAAGAGTTGTTGACCCGCGGTGGTTGCACCTCCTGCCACGGTGACAGCTTCAGCAAGCCGGTGGATCCTTCCTACCCCAAGATTGCGGGTCAGCATGCCGACTACCTGTATGTGGCCCTCAAGGCCTACAAGACCGAAGGTGTGCCTCAGATCGGTCGTGCCAATGCCATCATGGGCGGTGTTGCCAAGCAGTTTTCCAATGCGGAACTCAAGGAATTGGCCAACTACCTGGGCAGTCTGCCCGGCGAACTGCAGACCGTGCAGCCAGGCCGTTTCCGCTAAGCCCTGCATCCGCCAGCAAAAAGCCACCGCATGCGGTGGCTTTTTTTATGCGTGCTGAAGGCTAATCCCGCGTGGCATGGCGCTGTACGCAGGCAATGTAGGCGTTCCCGTCGGGCGGGCGCCCGGCGCGCTGGCTTTCCCACAGCATGGTACCCAGGCACTCCATGGCGTCATGGTGCGCATCGTGCAGCGAATTGCGTTTGTGGGTAAGCAGTTCCACCGCCTGGCGGATGCCGCGCGGCTGGTCAATGCTGCACTGCTCGCTGATCGACAGGTGCATGGACAGGTGCAGGAAGGGGTTGGTGCGTCCTTCTTCGGATTCGTACATGGTGGCCAGTGCCGTGTCGACATCCGCAAAATCCGCGTGGTACTCGGGATGTTCATCCATCCATTGGCTTGCTATGGTTTCTATAGCTTCCAGCGCAGATCCCGCGCGGGCTTTGGCATAAACAGAGCAAAAAAAGCGGCGGACATCGGCTTGGGATGGACTGAACATGCGGCAAGGTTAACATGCTCGCCTGTTCCTGAAGTGGCGGTCCCAGGGCCGTTCAGCCGTGACTTTTCCCCTGATTACCGATCCCTTTTTCTACGCCGTCACCATTCCTGCGGTCTTGCTGCTGGGCATCAGCAAGAGCGGGTTCGGGGCCGGCTTTGGCTCGCTGGCGGTGCCGATGATGGCGCTGGCAGTCTCGGTGCCGGAGGCAGCGGCCATCCTGATGCCGGTGCTGTTTGTGATGGACGTGCTGGGCATGGCGGCATTTCGCAAGGACTTTGACCTCAAGCTGCTCAAATTCCTGATTCCCTTTGGCATGCTGGGGATCGCTATAGGGGCGCTGCTGTTCAAGGTGCTCAATGCGCATACCGTGGCGGCCCTGGTGGGCGGCTTTACGCTGCTGTTTCTGGCGCAAAGGCTGTTGTTTCCACCCACGCTGCACAGCCCGCCACCGCCCAAATGGCTGGGTGCAATTTTGACGACCACTTCAGGATTCACCAGCTTCATTGCCCATGCGGGCGGTCCGCCGATCAATGCCTATGTGATCCCGCTCAAGCTGTCGCCGATCCGATTCACGGCCACGATGGCGTTCTTTTTCTTTGTGGTCAATCTGTGCAAATGGGTTCCCTACGGCATGCTGGGCTTGCTGGACCTGCGCAATATGGCGACGTCTCTGGTGCTGCTGCCGCTGGCACCGCTGGGTGTGTGGGTTGGCGTGCGCATGGCCCGGCGCATCAGCCAGGTGCTGTTCTACCGGTTTCTGTACGCCGGAATGTTCCTCACAGGTGTCAAATTGCTGTGGGACGGTTTGCGCTGAACCGGTGACGATTCACCGGTTGGCTTGTTCCGCACGCTCCTGTGCCATCTGCTCTTCCAGTTGCGCGCGCCCTTCCTTGATGACTGAGATCAGCTTGGCCTGGTCGCGGTAGTGGGGGTGCAGCTTTTCGAACAGCTCCAGGTTGTGCTGGCGAAAGCGCGTGGTGATCTGCAGTGCTTCTTCTGCTGAACGCCCCAGCATCTCCAGCACACTGCGCGCGCTGAGCAGGCTGGACTCGAACATCTCGCGCTCCACCTTCATGATGCCGCGGTCACGCAGTTTGTTCCAGTGGGTGACATCGTGGGCGCGGGCCACGATCCGAAGATGGGGAAAGTGCGCCTGCACCAGATCGACAATTTCCAGCGACTGGTCCACATCGTCCACTGCCAGCACCAGAATGCGGGCGTTCGCAGCGCCAGCAGTGCGCAGCAGGTCCAGCCGGGTGGCATCCCCGTAAAAAACCCGGTAGCCAAAGCTGCGGGCGGCTTCGATCATTTCGGCGTCGTGGTCCAGCACGGTGCAGGGTATGCCCTGGGCGAGCAGGGTGCGGGCGACGATCTGGCCATAGCGACCAAAACCGGCCACGACGATGGGGGCTTCCTGCTGCTCTGAAATTTCTGCCAGTTGCGGCACGCCGCAGTGGGCATAGCGCGGCAGCAGCCAGCGGTCGACCGCCACCAGAATCAGCGGACTCACCAGCATGGACACCGCGACGGCACCGATCAGCAACGAGGCCGTCTGCGCAGAAAACACATGCGCCCCGGCGGCCGCCTGAAACACGACGAAGGCAAATTCGCCGCCCTGTGCCAGCAGCAGGGTGAACACCGGGCGTTCCTGGAATGGCTGGTCCATCATGCGGGCCAGGCCCCAGATGACGAGGCCTTTGACCACCAGGAAGCCCACCACAATCGCGGCCATCAACCCTGGCGACTGCCACAGCACACCAAAGTCGATACTCATGCCCACCGCAATGAAGAACAGCCCCAGCAGCAGCCCCTTGAAGGGTTCGATGTCGGTTTCCAGTTCGCGCCGGTATTCACTTTCGGCCAGCAGCACGCCGGCAAGAAAGGCGCCCAACGCCATCGACAGGCCGACCAACTGCATCAGCGCTGCAATCCCCACCACCAGCAACAGGGCTGCGGCGGTAAAGATTTCGGGCGTGTTGGAGCGGGCAATCCAGCGGAAGAGGGGGCGCAGCAGCAAGCGTCCACCGAGCACGATGCTGGCAATAACTGCTACTATTTTAATAGCATCTTGCGCAGCATTGACGGGGGCTTCTGGCTCATTTGATGCATAAGCGGCGCCCAGCAGAGGCAGCAGCGCGAGGATGGGGATGGCCGCCACGTCCTGGAACAGCAGGATAGAAAAGGCCGATTGCCCGCTGCCAGTGCGCATGAGATTGCGCTCGCCCATGACCTGCAGCGCAATGGCGGTGCTGGACAGCGCCAGCCCCAGGCCTGCGACCAGGCTGGTGCGCCAGTCCACACCCAGGACCATGGCCACCGCTGCGAGGAGCAGCGCGCACCCCAGTACCTGGGCGCTGCCCCAGCCAAAAATCGGCCGGCGCAGGCTCCACAGCCGTTTGGGTTCCAGCTCCAGGCCGACCAGAAACAGCATCAGCACCACGCCGAACTCGGCAAAGTGCAGGATGTCTTCGACGTTGGTCACCAGACCCAGGCCCCAGGGTCCGATGGCAATGCCCGCGGTCAGGTAGCCGATGATGGAGCCCAACCCGATGGCTTTGCTCAGGGGGACCGCGATGACTGCAGCGCTCAGGTAG